>QMTU01000009.1 GCA_003663585.1 Thermoplasmata archaeon | reverse complement strand
CTATAAAATGCCTCTATAAACCTAGAGACAAGTTTATCAAGTGTCCCACTAGTTGCAACGGAGATAACCCTCTCAAACTCCTTTTCCTTTAGTCTATATCTATTTTTATAATCTCTTTCCACAATTCCATATTCCTCGAGCATTTTCAAGTGGAACGCTGCTGTCTGTGGCTTTAGTCCTGCTTTATTTGATAGCTCACTTAAAGTTCCAGAACCTAGCTCCATTAAAGCTCTTAAGAGCTTTCTTGCAGAGCTCACCCTAATGAATCCGATGATCAACGCTTTCTCTACTGTAAATATTGGTGGAAAGTATCTCCTATAACGACCTATTTTATAGGACACAATTTCGCCATTGTTCTCAAGTTGGCTTAGGTGATATTGAGCTTGACCAATAGCTATACCTAGCTCTCGAACTATTTCTCTAAGGTGAGCTCCGGGGTGGCTCCATATATACTCCTTAATGGCCTTTCTTATGTTCTTTTTAGTCTCCTCTGAGGTACCTGATCCTTGAGACATATGATATCACTAGCAGTAGAAGCGCTATTAGAGTAGTAGCAATATGAGCATGAATTAGCGCGATCACGCCATAGTTACTCACAACAGCATCTAAAATAGGTTTAATTGCTATAAACAGGAACGAGAATGCAAGTAACAGTAGAAGGGATCTTCTAAGTTTTACATATGAGGCCAGGGATATTACAAACATAAAAAGGGCAAGCATTGCAAGAAGCACTTGTAGAGTTCTCATGAGGGCTGTCAGAAGTAACCCAATCAAACAAGGTCACCTCTTGAGGATCATCACGTATGTTATAAGAACTATTGCGACGGCAAGTGTATAATCTATAAGAATGACAAGCCATAGTAATCTTGCTAGATAGGAAATAATCATTAGCACTATGAGAGCTGAGGACACTCCTCCAAGGAGGGCATATGAGGTGCTTATGTTGCCAAAGACTTTTCTCTCATATAACAGGGAAAGTATAAGTAACACTACGCCAAAGACGAGTGAAATACTCATCGTAAGTAACACATACCACATTGTGAACACCCATGCAGCACGATTTTAATGATGTTGGCATCGACAATCGTACCTTAACTTTAATATTTTAATATTAAAGTGGAGAGTTATGGATACACCTGAAAAGGAACGAAGTGTTAGACCATGTCATGGATCAAGGCGAGATATGGAGCATACATCCTTATAATAGTATTTGTTCTTGCTCCTTTAATAACCCCTCTGGAAGCTACAGCTGAACACTTAGATACTCATAATGTTCACCGTGAAAATAGTGGGGGGCTTGGACCCAATAGTGTTGGAGATCATGGCAAGAGCGTGCCTCCTGTAATCAAACCTAAGAACCCCTTTAAATTAGGTTTTCCTCTAAATATTTCCCTATATGGTGGAAAAGTCACTCTTACAGTATCTAAAAACAGGATTCAAGTGATGTCCGAGAGTTACAATGTTCTAACTATAGAGGATGTCCTTCTCTTGGACTACAGCAGAGAGATGCACTTCCTAGGGTTTATAGGGAAAGGCCCTCATGACGTTATCACTGTAAAGGTCTTCCCAGTTCTCATGGTAGTGGGCTTTGTAAAGCACACGAACGTAACAATCAACCTCATGAAGATCGAGAGCCACATAGGATCGAGAGTTGTGGGATACTCTGGCAGTTTAAGGGCAATTATAATATCCGATGAGATAAGGTTTATCAGTCACACCACAATGACTGTATCGGGAAGGTTCATGATAACTCTTATGACAGGGAATATAGGCAAAAACGTTATAAAATACGTAGACACGATAAGAGCCCTTAGCGAGCGTGTCGCAGCCTATGCCATAATAAAGAGGATGCATAATAGGCCGGAAATTGAGAGTTTTGCTCAATGGATGAATATCAGTATGAAGCTTATAAAAGTAGAGCCCAATAGAAGGATTATAGTGAGAGTGTCATCTGAGGAGCATCTTAGAAATCCAATTATTGTTTTAGAGATTGGCAACATTAGTAAGCGCATTTCAATGGTGCTCTTAGATGAGATGCCCCTTGTCAGGGCCAAAAGCGTCTCTGAGCTTGAGAGTACCCCAGGATCGTATTACGTGATCGAGAGCTATCAGGGAACAAAAGCTGTAGCAGTCCATATTCCTCATATGAGTACTAGGACTATTGTTATACTATTTGAGGAGCTCTATAAGAAGTACTCAGTTTATGGAACTATAACTGGAGTTTTAGTTGGAGTGATTCTTCTAGGAGTGCTTTTTTATTCTATAACAAGAGAAGATTGACCTCCTTCTCGTGCTAAAGTGTAGAGACTTATAAGGAGGAGGCCTGTAAGAGCATAAGGTGCGCCAGTGTTCTTCTTATTCCTGTTCCTCTGGAGGTGGAAATAATGGCCTTGTATCCTCTCTTCAAAAGATATGTACAGAGAATGAACATTTAAGGGCCTTTTCGCAGCATCGATTTATCCTTGTTCCTAAGGATAAGGTTCTCTTGGCAATAAACTGTAAAATTAAACAAAAGCCTGATGTCAACATTTAAAATGGCGCCCCGGCCGGGATTTGAACCCGGGTCGCGGGCTCGACAGGCCCGCATGATAGCCGCTACACCACCGGGGCTTCTCTCGAAGCTCTTCACTGGCTACTACTATTAAGCGCCCTTTATTTAAAAAAATTTCGTCATAGGATGGAGATTTATCTATACATATTTTGCATTGGAATAGCGTTACTTAAGGGCCTTTCTTAAGAGCCTCTTTATGTTCTTCTTAAACGGCGGGTAAATTATTCCGTACTCCGTTATTATTCCCGTAAGATATTTATTCGGAGTTACGTCGAAGGCAGGGTTCCTGGCCTTAGATCCCTTTGGTGGAGGTATGGGCTTCTCAACACAGAGAACTTCCTCCTCGTTCCTCTCCTCTATTGGAATGTCCTTGCCACTCTCGATGTTTGGATCAAAGGTCGTGATTGGAGCTGCTACGAAGAAAGGTATTCCATTTTCCTTGGCCAATACTGCCTTCTCATACGTGCCTATCTTATTTGCGAAGTCACCGTTTAGTGCAATCCTATCTGCCCCTACTATGACAAGGTCTATGTCTCCTCTCCACATGAAGTATCCTGCAGCATTGTCAGGTATTATTACATGCTCTATTCCCTCATTAAGGAGCTCCCATGCTGTGAGCATTCCCTGAAGCCTGGGCCTTGTCTCATCCACGTACACAAAGACCTTCTTTCCGCTCCTATGAGCAACCCTTATTGGAGCAAGGGCAGTTCCCCAGTCTCCTACTGCAAGCGCTCCAGCATTGCAATGGGTGAGGACCCTATCTCCATCTTCAATAAGAGGCTCTCCATGAACTCCTATAAGTCTAGCCTTTTCGATGACGTCATTAGCGTATTTCTCAGCGGCATTCCATCCCTCATCATAGTGCTTTAGCATGTAGTCTATTGCAAAGAATAAATCATGTGCTGTCGGTCTTGTTTTTCTTAGAACCTCTGCAGCTTCCTCAGGGCTAATTCCTAGGTCATGAGCTAGTGCCATTCCATAGGCTGCAGTAATACCAATGGCAGGAGCCCCTCTGACTACCATTTCCTTTATTGCGAACGCAACATCATCTAAAGTTCTCGCCTCAAATATTACCAGCTCTCTTGGAAGCTTTCTCTGGTCAATGAGTTTTATCACACCGTTCTCTGCCCAAACGCTGCGCATTTCTATTGGTTTACCGTTAACAATAACTCTCATTCCTTAAACCTCCTCCACTCCCACCACTTCTTGAAGAGGAACATAAGATTTCTAATACCATCCTTAAAACTATTAAGCTTTTTTTCACCAAGCCTCTTCTTGTATGGAATACCCACCTCAATTGCTCTACCTTTTGTGAAGGCCTCTATTTTTATTTCCTCAGAAAACTCCATTCCATCTCCAGTAAGGCTAAGCCTTTTTAAGAGGTCTCTTTTAAATACCCACATTCCTGACTGAGAGTCCTCAATCCTTATTTTAAAGAGCACTCTTAAGGTCCATGTCAGGATCTTGTTTCCTATTTTGTGTAGAAGGCTCATTGATCCTTTTTCCATGTGCGCAAATCTGTTAGTGTTTATGAATTCTAGTTGATTTTCCTCAAGTATTCTTACAAGCTTTGGTATGAGCTCAAATGGATATGTGCCGTCAGCATCTCCTGTAATTATTATATCGCCTGACGCGTGTTTAAACCCTGTTTTATAGGCTCTGCCGTACCCCCTTCTTTGTTCTACTATTACTTTAGCACCTAGTGACTCTGCAATCTCCCTTGTCCTATCCCGTGATCCACCGTCTACCACTATTATTTCTACGTCGTACCCTTCCTTCTTGAGTTCCTCTACAGGTATAGACCTCAGAGTTTTTCCTATTCCTTCCTCCTCATTTAGGGCTGGGATAATCACGGAGATCTTTCCTCTTTTTTCCACTGAGTATCACCTCTATCCTCTTTAGGAGCTCGTCTATTCCCTCTCCTGTTACTACAGACACTTTAAGTCTGTCATTATTCCTCTTCATGATATCAGACTTTGTCTCGACCTCTATTATTGGTATTCTTGAGAATGTATCTTTTATCTCATCTAAAAGCTTTTCTTGAGGCTCAACTGGATAACCACAGTGTCCTGTTGGGTCTATGAGAAAAACGATTATTGTCGCAAGGTATCTTAGTGCTAATACTGCCTTGAGTTCTATTTCATTTCTCTCCTCGAGGGGTCTATCTAATAGACCAGGAGTATCTATCACTTGAACTGTTCTCCAGCCAAGCTTTAGATGACCGACGTTTATTCCCTTTGTTGTAAATGGGTACTGAGCTATTTCAGGCTTTGCTCTAGAAATTGCCTTTAGCAGGGATGACTTGCCCACATTGGGGTATCCTGCGATAACTACTGTTGGCTCCTCAGGATTTATTGTTGGGAGGCTTGAGATTACAGCTCCTCCCTTCTTGAGCGTAAGGAGATCGTCTTCTAGATCCTCAATTATGGACGCTGCCCTTCCATAAAACGTCTTTCTGTACTTTTCAATGGGCTTAACGTCACTAGCCATTTTTATTTTCTCTACGAGGCTATCTGCAACTTTATTTATTAGTCTTCTTCCCCACTTTATCCTGTCGAGGGCGCGTCTTATTTTGTGAACGCCAAATGAGACTTCTATAAGCTCATAGTAGAACTTATGCATCTTTCTGGGATCCGGGTAGTTCTCGAGAATCTTTGTTAGAGCGCTGTTTATAACGCTTTGAGCAGTTCTAATTCTAACTATGGCTATGTTTTTCTTATTCTTAAGGGGATCCCTAGCCTTAGGTGGACTTGCCTTTACAGCTCTACTAAAGGCCTTATCAATGATTTCCTGTGGTGTTGGTATGTATGGCACTTTAAACGCCATTTTGATAGGCACCTCTTATAATCCTGAGAATGTTATTGGGAGTTATTTCGAATTCTTTCAAGCTCCCTGATAAATGTCCTCTTTATGTTTCTAATGCTTAACATACCCATTATTATTTCGAACTTCTCCTTGTCAAGGACGTTAAGGAGGCGCATCAGAACAAGGTATCCTAGATACATAAGCACTACTGCTGGAACAAATGTAAAGACCCTGTATAAATAGGGCTTCAGTACATATGCTAAGGGCCCCAAGGGAAGCGCTAAAAGGAGGTACAGATGGGATCTTACTCCAAGCCTTTTAAGGCCAACATCTCTTAGGAGGAGGTAGGTCAATAGGGAGCCTAGAGCTCCTACTGAGATAAATGTCGCAAATGCTGCGCCGAAGCTTCGCATCCTAGGTATTAGAAGCAGGTTAAGTACCACGTTAAGAGCATTCGTAAATATTGCTATTCCAGCAGCCGTCCACTGTTTATTGAAGCTCAGGAATGTAGAGGATAGGGGGCTTCTAATGGCTAGGAGTATGTACGTCAGCACGAGTATGAAGAACGTGCTGGACGCTGTTACGTACTGGTTACTTAGGAATATTGTTATCAAGTTATCCGAGAGCACGTAAGTGAGGGGTATTGCAGGAGCTAATATTATGGCTATTGTCTCCTCCCAGTCCCTTAAATACCTCTCTATTTCTGGAATGCTTTTCCTATGAACGTCAATAGCTACCTTTACAAAGAATATCTGAGAGATTCCCATAGCAATGTTTGATATGAACCTCGCATATCTCTGGACAGCATTGTAGTCTGCAACGTCGGCACTAGTGAAGATCCATCCAAGCATGATCTTATCTATATTAGCAGAGAGTATAATCACAGCACCACTTATAGCGAGCGGGATTGAGAACTTAAAGATGTCTTTTATGATCTCAAGGTTAAGTGAGAACTTGAATCTCATAATGAGTCTTTTTGAAAGGAGAAAGAGAAGCCCCATGTTTAAGGCTCTTGATATTATAAACGATATTAAAAGGAGCTCAGCAGCAAGAGTGCCCTCTATCATGTGGCTTTTATATAAAAGCGCTACTATTATCTGGAGAATCGCTCTAGCAACAGCTTCAGAGGCGGATATGAGATTTATAGTCACATATGACAAGTTTGCCCTTATAAAGGATCCTAGAACTGAAAGGACAGTGCCTTCAAAGAGTATCCATAAGAGCATTGTGTTAAAAAGGCTCTGAGTAGTTGCGTCAAATAGCCTATAACCAAAGAGGGGGAGAACAGCGTAGACTAGTAAAAAGGAGCCAATAACAATCAGAGCTGTAAGCACGATCTTTATACTCATGTACGTGTTAAATAAATCGTCATGTGAGTACTTGCGCTCTGTGTACCTTTTTATGTATGCGGAGCTAACTCCCAAGTCAACCATGAACAGGTAAAGGTTGTAAAGAGAGAGAACAAATGCATACATTCCATAGAAGCCCTTTGGAACGTTTCTAGCAATGAAAAATAGTGCTATAAGCCCAGATATCCCTCCAATGATATTTTGTAGCACTGTTGCACTTCCCTTCGCGCTTATGCTAAGTCTTTCCTCGCTTTCCATACTGAGTTTGAAATAACGTGAAAGTATTTAAGAACGTTTTAGTACGATTACATATTCTGACTAGAAATATTTATATAGAACCACATACATATTAACTTTGACGCATGAGGATCACGAGCGATTCGCTGGGGGTGTTGGTGATGTCCTGGTGGCCAAGAAGGAGAAGGCGTAGATGGGAGCCATGGGAGCCATTTGGTCCTGAGGAGGACATATTCGAGGCTCTTATGGAGGAGATGACGCTCATAGACGAGTATATTGAAAAGCACTTTAGGAGAATACTCCATGACCTTGGAAATATATTTAAGGAAGTCACGAAAATGGAGTCCTCAAAGCCCATAGTTTATGGAGTCACTGTAACAATTGGGCCTGATGGCAAGCCTAGGGTTGAGAGGTTTGGCACAGTTCCAAGACGCATGATGCCTCCGGGCATTGTGGAAGAGGAAGTCGGCGAGGAGAGAGAGCCATTAGTAGAGGTTGTTGAAGACGCTGAGAAGGTGTACGTTACAGTAGAGCTTCCAGGGGTTGATAAGGACAAGATAGAGCTTGAGGTACTGGATGAGAACAAGCTTGTTATAAGGGCTGAGGGCGAGAGCAGGAAGTACAAGAAGGTACTAGAGTTACCAGCAAACGTTGATCCTGATAGCATAAAGGCCACATATAAGAACGGAATACTTGATATTATAATTAAGAAAAAGAAAGGCTCTGGAAAGAGGATAAAAGTAGATTGATCTCCTTTTTATTTTTAATATTATTTATTTTTGGATACAGCAAGGCTCTAATTCTGCTTGGAGGCGTTTCATGATGGAGGTCAGGGAGATAGGAGGCACTTTTGAGAGAGTGCATGCGCATTCACACATAAAGGGACTAGGTCTTGAGGGGCTCAGAGCAAAGCGCATAGCAGATGGAATGGTTGGACAAGAAGAGGCTAGAGAAGCTGCAGGAATAATAGTGAGGATGATAAAAGAAGGCAAGTTCTCTGGGAAGGCTGTACTAATAGCAGGACCCCCTGGAAGCGGTAAGACTGCTATAGCAGTTGCTATTGCAAAGGAACTTGGAGAGGATGTTCCATTTGTTCCAATAACAGCGTCTGAGATATACTCTGCTGAGATAAAGAAAACAGAGTTCTTGACACAGGCTATAAGAAGTGCCATTGGTGTTAGGATCAGAGAAAAGAGGAATGTTTACGAGGGAAAGGTCATAGAGGTTGATATACAAACGAAATCATCCCCATGGAATCCATACATGCAAGTTCCTACAAGTGCAAGGATAGTCCTCGCGACAAAGGACGAGAAAAAGAAGCTAAGCCTTGACGAGGGGTACACCAGACAACTAGTTCAGCTGGGGATTAGAGAAGGAGACGTGATAATGATAGATATAGACAGTGGTCGCATAGTGAGGGTTGGCGTTGCTGAGGACGCTATCGGTGATGAAACGCTTTACACTGAAAAAGCTGTGCCAGTGCCTACAGGGCCTGTGAAAAAAGAGAAGGAATTCGTCTACACACTTACACTACATCAGCTGGATGTTATGCACAGCAGGTCACAGTATTCAATAATCGATATATTCTTTGGAGGGGTGCAGAGAAAGGAGATTAGCCAAGAGGTTAGAAGAGAAGTCGATAAGATGGTAAAGGATTGGATAGAGGAGGGCCGTGCTGAGATAATACCAGGAGTGCTGTTCATAGATGAGGCTTCTCTTCTAGATATAGAAACATTTGCCTTCTTAAATAGGGCACTTGAGCAAGAGCTTGCTCCAATAATAATATTCGCTACTAACAGAGGAGTTACTAAAATACGCGGTACAGACGCTGTAGCACCTCATGGGATGCCCTTGGACCTCCTAGATAGACTACTAATAATTGTAACCAGAAAGTACTCTGAGGATGAAATAAGGGAGATCCTGAAGATAAGGGCCAGAGAAGAAAAAGTTCAAATAACGAATGAAGCCCTTGAGAAGCTTGTTAAGTTAGGAGCTGAAAGATCTCTCAGGTATGCAGTGCAGCTTCTTACGCCAGCAAGAATTATTGCGGAGAGTGAGGGCAGAAAAGAGGTCATGCCAGAAGACGTTGAGAGGGCTTCAAATCTATTTGTAGACGTAAAAGCATCTTCAGAGTATCTGAGCAAAATAGAGAAGGAGATGTTATACTACTAAGATCTCAACGTCCTCTCCGGCACTTATCTCAATTTTTTCTGGTAATATAACTTCTATAATGTTTTTTCCATGTTTACTGACTGTAGGGAACACTATTATTCCAGGCACTCCCTTTAAGACGCATTTGGCATAATAGACATCGTGAAATTCCTCCTCGCCGTACTTAAAACCTTTTATGTCCTTATTTGCAAGCTTCCTCACGGTTTCCCATGTCTTCTTGTCAACAACTATGTTTATGGTTCCGGGATACGGTTTCCAACCTAGCTCTCTTTCTATGACCTTTGAATAGATGTTTACATAGTACTTTCCCTCTCCAACTCCCTTTGAGACCTTACCCTTAATTCGAGTAAGCCTCATCTAAGAGCTCACCCCAGCTTCTTTATCATTTGACACACTCCTCATCATTAAGGGACAAAACCTTTTTGACAATGTATGTTGACATCCTCCCTGCTAAAGCGCGAGGATTCCTTGCAGGGAGGTTTGGACTACCAGAAGATGTAACCTCGGCAGCCTGGGGCGTGCCAGCGCCCCGTTAGGTCATCATAGAATATCTCTAGCCTTCCTTGTTTCCCTCTCCATCTAATCTCTCCAGTTATTCTAATCTTTAAACCTTTAGGCAGAACCAAATATTTCCTCCTGTTTTCTTCTATAATCTTATAACAGTCGTTTCGGATAATAGTCATTAGCTTTCGCTTATTCAGCAATCTATCCTTCCAATATCGTGGTGGAGAAACCTTTCTGATGTGTGGTGGGAGTCTCCCCTCGCGCTTGAGCCTTAAAAGGGCAAGGAAACTCCTCCATGCTTCGTTATTCTTCCTTATAACCTGCTGTGCTGTCGCAGATCCAAGAATTCGCTTGAACTCGTCATAGAGTTCCCTTACTCCCTCCTTCCAGTCAAACCTGCCCTTGAAAAATGTCTGACGTCTGATGTAGTTTAACTTATTCCATAATACTGCCGACATCTCGCACAAGCTGAACAAAATCTTCTCCTGCTCTTCCGTGGGCCTAAGACGGAACTTACTCGTCCTTCTCATTGACGCGCCCCTCAAAATAGATGCCAATGAGGAAATATTTAAATGTTTTCAACCATGCTGACTCATCCCCACCCTGAAGGGCAAGACTTTCTCGGTGATGGATTTGTAATCACAGAGGCATACCCTACGCAGATGTCCCTTTCTCCGGATATCTGGGCTGAGTTCGCATACTTCAGCAGAATAGCATTTTTAGCGTTCTTTTTCTTGCTATATTCTAAAACGGTCACAATAGCCCCTATTCCACAGACTGTCATAGAGTTCCTCATGGCTACACTGATAAGACCCTCAGAATCAAGCTCAAGTATTCTACTAAGTGCCATGTTGTCTAGGTATTCTCCAAACTCATCAGATCTCTTCTCCTTATGATAGAACCCATAAAATCTTCCCACGTGATTTAAGTCACTACTTCCTATAACTACTATTTTCCTTGAAAGGCTTTCAGAGGCCTCTAATATTCCATTAGCTAGATCTCTAAGAAGCTTTATGTCTCCATGAATGCTGAGAACTATGGGAACTATTTTTGGCTGCTCTAGAT
>QMTU01000008.1 GCA_003663585.1 Thermoplasmata archaeon | reverse complement strand
TCAGCTGAGAGATATGGTAGAGACTGCCCTTGAGACTGTCAAGTCAAAGACTAGATGAGGTGTGAAAAATGTCTGAACCTGAAAACTCCTATATTTGTTTATTTTGTGGGAAGAGTCTTGATAAAAAACCCTTAAGAGGTCCTGCAAGGGATATCACAAGGTGTGAGTGTTCCTCACAAGTCTTCATAAAGCCAAGACCTTCGGGGGCTCTTCTTGGGGATGATGCCTCATACGAGACAAAATAATTGGAAAGCTGAACTCACGGTCATTGGCCCCTATGCTTTAGTTCTCTATAACAGCCTTAAGCTAGAGGAACCTGCAAATCCCGAGAGGTCTCTTGTTAAGTTAAGTGTTGAGGGTAATGTTCTTAAAATCTCATTTGAATCTAAGGACTTTAATGCCTTAAGAGCATCTATCATGTCCTATCTTAAGTGGATTTATGTCTCAGAAAAGATATTGAATGAAATTGCGTGATTAGGAGGTGTTGTTATTGGCATCAATTCCTCCGGAGATTCAACAACTTATAGTTCAGCTCGAGCAGCTTAGACAGCAGTATCAGATAGTGCAGTCACAGAGGTTGACGCTAGAGTCAAGGCAGTCTGAGCTAAAGAATGCAATATCAGAACTTGAAAGCTCGGAGGAAAAGTTTGTTTATAAGAGCATTGGGGCAATTCTCGTAAAAAGGCCTAAGGATAAGGTTCTCTCAGAGCTTAAGGAGGAACTAGAGCTCATTGGGGTAAGAATAAATGCCGTGAAAAAACAAGAACAGAGCCTTATGGACAAAATAAAGGCTCTAGAGAGTAAGATAAAGTCAATTGCTGGTGCTCAAAGAAATGTCACTCAGTAGTGATCAAATTGAGAGGCTAAAGGTAATACTCAAATCAAAAGAGAAGAAATATTTTATTGTTCATCATAATGCAGATGTTGATGCAGTAGCAGCGGCATATGTTCTCTATGAGATATCAAATCCTCCAAGAGGCTTATGTGCTCCTCTTGGTATATCAAGACTTAGTAGGGAGCTAATGCTAAGGCTTAACGCAAACATTGAGATATTAGATAAAGTGCCCATTGAGAAAGATGCATTTTATTTTATAATAGATACAAACAGCCTAGAGCAGATAGGGGATTTCCCCTTCTATGACATCGCTGATAGGATTATAATTATAGATCATCACTCAGAAAATCCAAAGTTTAACTCTGCTCTTTTATATATACATGAAGAAAGATCTGCTACGTGCGAGATAGTATATGACATACTTAAGGCCATTGGATTTAGTCCTAATGAAAAAATGGCGCAGGCAATGATTTCTGGCATAATTACAGATACTGCGAGATTTAGATATGCAAACAATAGAACAATAAAAGTAGTCTGCGATCTATTAGACTATTTAAAAGGAGTAGATCTCAAAGATATTATAAGGTCTCTAGAGGAGCCCTCTCTTAAGTATGACAGAGGAAAAAGAATAGCGATGGTGAAGGCGTTTCAGAGGATGCTCTACGAGGATCTTGGCAAAGTGATAATCGTAAAGTCATTCATAAGTGCATACGAAGGTGACGCTGCAGCCTTAATGGTATCAACAGTAGCGGATATAGCTGTTGTTGGGGCTCAGAGGGATGAAGAGGCACGAGTAAGCGTAAGGGTAAGACCATGGCTTGCTGAGAGGGGGATAGATGCATCAGAGATCTGTAGAGATGTTGCAGAGGAGTTCGGAGGTGGAGGCGGAGGACATCCAATGGCAGCAGGAATAAATGCTGTAGGGGATGCAGAGGCTATAGTCAATGCTGTTATAGCTCGATTTAAAAGAAAACTGAAAGATCTGAGAATATAGCTCATTAGAGGAAGCTTAATAGACAAAGAGGTCTAATTATTTATAATACACTACCAAGAAAACGTCCTTCCTAGTGGGAAAGAATGTTGAATTTGCTAAGTTTCATACATTTCATGCATGGATATCACATAAGAGTATATATTACTCCTCTATTCGTAGTAGTCTGCCCTGTTTGAGCTTTCCTTGCATCACGTCATAGTGTCTTGACGCTATCGCGGGAAATTCCCTATGAATTTACAACCAAACAAATTAAATATCATCATCCTGTTTGACAAAAATGTATAAGCTGAACTAGAGTATCTTATAGACGGCAGTAGTTCAATGTTTATGATTTATTTTAATCCTAGAAGGTGTTACTGATGGAGAAAAATGCTCGGGAGGAGCTTCCTCCCGTTGATGAGTGGATTGAAAGCGTTGATATTAAAAGTACAGCTGATGTTAAAATTCCAAAAAGGCTCATAGATCAGGTTATAGGACAAGACCATGCTGTTGAAATAATAAAAAAGGCAGCACTTCAAAGGAGGCACGTGTTATTAATAGGAGAGCCTGGTACCGGAAAAAGCATGATGGCAAAAGCTATGGCAGAGCTTCTTCCAAGAGAAGAACTTGAGGATGTATTGTGTTACTACAACCCAGAAGATCCGCTTAACCCTAAGATAAGGGTAGTGCCTGCAGGAAAGGGCAGGGAGATCGTAGAGCAAGAGAAGAAGAGAGAGATGTTAGAGTTACAGTCAAGAATGTCTTCGCTAAACACATTTATATTCGCAATCGTCCTTCTTATGCTTGGTCTTGTTATAGCTAATGCACTTGTTGGCGGCGGCACTATAGACGTTACTGCGCTCATAATGATTGTATTCTTCGTATTCTTCTTTTATCTACTCATGAGGGGTAATCCCCAAATGATGCCAAAGCCTAAGTATCCTAAGCTTCTAGTATCGCATAATCCAGGGGATCAGGCACCTTTTGTTGATGCTACTGGGTTTAAGGCAGGAGCACTTCTAGGAGATGTAAGGCACGATCCATTTCAGTCTGGAGGACTAGAAACACCACCAAATCACTTAGTAGAGCCGGGTGCGATCCATCTTGCTCACAAGGGAGTATTGTTCATAGATGAAATAGGAACCTTAGACATAGAGACTCAGATAAAGCTTCTTACAGCAATGCAAGAAAAGAAGTTCCCAATAACAGGTCAAAGCGAGAGAAGCTTTGGATCAATGATAAAGACAGATCCTGTCCCATGTGATTTTATACTCGTAGCAGCAGGAAACTTCGAGACTGTGAGAAACATGCATCCAGCTCTTAGGTCCAGAATTCGTGGTTATGGATACGAAGTAGTAGTAAATCATGAAATGCCAGATACTCATGAAAACAGGCTAAAGATCATAAGGTTCATAGCGCAGGAAGTTGCAAAGGATGGGAAGATTCCTCACTTTGACAAAGAAGCAATTGCAGAGATAATAAAAGAGGCTCAACGTATGTCTGGAAGAAGAGGATATTTAACATTAAGGCTTAGAGAACTAGGAGGTCTTGTAAGAGTTGCAGGGGATGTTGCAAGGTCTAAGGGGCACAGACTTGTCACTAAGGACGATGTTATAGAGGCTAAAAAGTTATTTAGGACCCTTGAGGGGCAGATAGCAGATAGATACATGGCAATGAAGAAGGAGTACATGGAGATTATAACAAGTGGTTATAGAGTAGGTAGAGTAAACGGCTTAGCAATACTTGGTGGTGGAGATCTCCATGATTACGTTGGGATAATACTCCCAATAGAGGCGGAAGTTACACCATCCCTTTCCAAGGAGGAAGGTAGAATAATAGCCACAGGAAAGCTTGGAGATATCGCTAAAGAGGCCGTACAGAATGTCTCAGCGCTTTTTAAGAAGTACTCAAACAAGGACCTATCGACCATGGACATTCACATACAGTTCATAGGGACTTATGAGGGAGTTGAGGGGGATTCAGCATCAATATCAATTGCAACAGCAGTAATATCTGCTCTTGAAGGGATACCAGTTGATCAATCTGTGGCAATGACAGGATCACTGAGTGTTCGTGGCGAAGTACTTCCTGTTGGTGGAATAGCTGCAAAGATTGAGGCAGCAGTTAATAATGGCATAAAGAAGATTCTAATACCATATGGAAATTACAAGGATATAGGGGTTGTTAGGATACCCTCAGATGTTAAGATAGTCCCTGTTAGAACACTGTATGATGTCCTCAAAGAAGCCCTTGCAGAGACTCCAGAAAAGAAAGCGCTACTAGAGAGGTTTATGGGCATCGTGAAAGAGGTCGTGCCCCATGAAAGAAAACCCATTGCAGAAGAAATATGATAGGGCACTGATCATAGGGCGCTTTCAGCCAATGCACTTAGGACATCTTTATGTTATAAAAAGAGTAGCAAATGCACATGATGCAATAATCATAGGAATAGGGAGTGCTCAAGAGAGTCACACTCTAAAGAATCCATTTACAGCAGGAGAAAGACATCTGATGATATCAAGAGCATTAGAGGCTGAAGGGATAACGAACTATTACCTTGTTCCTATAATGGACGTTGAGAGGAATGCAATATGGGTCTCACACGTCAGATCATTAGTTCCTCCATTTAGAGTTGTTTACTCGAATAATCCTCTAGTAATGAGACTCTTTAAAGAGGAAGGCTATGAGGTTAGGCCCCTTGGTTTTTATAAAAGAGAAGTCTACTCAGGTAGAGAGATAAGGCGCAGAATGATCTCAGGAGAGCCTTGGGAACATTTGGTTCCAAAGGCTGTTGTGGAGGTCATTAAGGAGATAAACGGAGTTGAAAGGTTAAGAGAAATTGCAAGAAAAGACTACTGGTAGTTACATGCTCATAGAGCTTTTTCTGAGGTGTTATTCTTGAAGCTCGTTGTTATCGACGGCTCATATGGTGAGGGTGGAGGACAGATACTGAGGACCTCAGTAGCATTGTCTGCAATTACTGGAATTCCAGTTAGAGTTATAAACATAAGAAAGAAAAGAAGTAATCCTGGCCTTAGGAATCAGCACATTACTGCTATAAAAGCTGTTGCTGAGGTATCAGGAGCTAAAGTAGACGGCTTGAGATTGGGATCCACAGAGATAACATTCTACCCAGGAAGTCCTAAGCCCGGAAAGTATTTCTTTGACGTTGGAACCGCTGGAAGTGTTACTTTAGTACTTCAGAGCTTACTTCCAGTCCTTACACTTGTCGAAGGATCATTTGAGGTGAAGATAAGAGGAGGTACGGATGTTCCTTGGTCTCCTCCAATTGACTATTTCAGGAGCGTTATTAAACCACTTCTTCAATATATGGGATTTAATTTTGATCTTGAGCTTCGTACAAGAGGTTTCTATCCTAAAGGCGGTGGAGAGATCATAGTAAAAGGTGCAGGAGCAAGGCTTCGCCCAATAATCCTAAACGAGCGTGGTGCCCTCCTTGAAGTTGGTGCGTCCATATGGCTCTACAATCTCCCTGAACACATAGCTGAGCGCATGAAGAGAACCCTAATGCTTGAGGGATACAACGCCTTTAAAGTTACCCCAAGGGTTACAATTGACAAGGGAAGAAGCTTATCTCCAGGAACAGGAGCAGTCATATATGCAAAATTTGAAAAAACCATTCTTGGAGCTGATAAACTTGGTGAAAAGGGTGTAAGAGCAGAGACAGTAGCAAAAGAGTGTGTTGAGTCCCTTAAAAGAGAAGTATTCTCTGGAGCAACCTTAGACATTCATGCTGCTGATCAGCTTCCCCCGTTTATGGTATTAGCGCATGGGGAATCCCTTTATAAGGTTAGAGAAATAACAAATCATGCGAGAACGAACCTCTGGGTAATCTCTCAGTTTTTAGGGGATTTGTATTCGATTAGAAGCATAGAAAAATCCCTGTATGAAGTGAGGATAAGAGGGAAATTATGATGCCCATTGGACTTGGAGACCCCATAGTACTCCTAGATCTAAAGAAGGGCAGAAGAAAAAACATAATAGTTGAGGATAAAGTGATCAAAATAAAGGGATTTGGAGTATTTAATCCTAAAGATTTTACTGGAAAGGAGTATGGAGATATCGTGTACCTAAGCAATAAGCCAGTACTCTTACAACCTCCTTCTGTGGTCGAGTGCATTAGAGGGCTTAAGCGAAAAGCACAGATAATACTTCCAAAAGACTCTGGGCTAATAGCACTGTATGCAAATATAGGACCTGGAAGTATTGTCGTAGAAGGAGGAATTGGTAGCGGAGGCCTTACAATAGTCCTTGCGAACTTCGTCAGGCCTACAGGCAAGGTAATAAGCTATGATATAAATGAGGAGTTTTTTAAAATAGCCTACTACAACCTCAGGGTAGCGGGGCTTCATGAGTATGTGGACATGAAACTAAAAGATATAAAAGAGGGCATAGACGAGTCAAATGTAGATGCCGTTGTTCTTGATATTCCTGAGCCTTGGGACGTTATTGAGCATGCAAGAAATGCATTGAAGCCATTTGGACACTTTGTTGCGTATGTCCCCACGATAGAGCAAGCAAGAAAAACGTACTTAGAGCTCAAAAATCAGGGGTTTTATAACTTGGAGATAGTCGAGCTTCTCATGAGAAATATCCTAGTAAAGCCCCTTGGAACACGACCTGACAACAAGGTCATAGGTCACACGGGATATATAATAGCAGGAAGAAAGCTTCGAGACTAGAGCATTTTGATCTCTTTATACCTGTCTTCACAGATAATTTTTGCAACTTCTTTACAGGCCTTTATGACATCCCTTGAGGGCGGACCAAAGTCAAGGGTCTTAGGCTGGATGCCTATGAAATATATTTCTCCACAGGACTCCCTAAGGAGCTCTATTATAAGTCTTGTAGGGATTCTATGTGTGGAAAGCATTATTTCACGAGATACTCTCTCAATAGGTATTAAAAAGTACTCTCCAGGTGCCTTTCCCATTATCGTCGCATCTACAATCACTAGAACATCTGGCTTTTCTTCAGATATCTTGAAGACATATGACTCTGGAGTAGTACCCCCAAGGTACACCTTCCAAGACTTACACATATTCATGACAAGTCTTCCAACGAGCATTCCGGCAGAGTCATCGCCCTTAAGGTCATTTCCTATGGCAAGTAGTACTTTCCTCAAGAGACGTCACCTAAAAAAGCGTGCATAATCCTCTTAAGGTCTTCAATGATCTCCTCGGCATCCTTTGCTCTTAGCTTTTGGATGGCAAATCCTGCATGCACGAGAACGTAGTCTCCTACTTTTACTTCTGGAATAAGCATTATGTTAACTTTTCTTCTGGATCCTCCAAAGTCTACAATAGCGTGTTTACTATCGTTTTCAATTTTAATAATTCTTCCTGGAACTGCTAGGCACATCAACCTCACCACTTAGTATTAGACCACTTGCTATATAGTTTTGACCTATAGATATTCCTGCATCTCCATTTGGAGTGATATCGTGAAGTAATGGAATAAGCCCTCGCTCACCAGCCAAGGACTCAAACATTTCAGTCATAGGTATGTTATAGGAAACACCACCGGTAAACCCTACATAGTGCGTTCCAAGCTTGGAAGAGTAATCATCCACAATATCCATGAACGCTTCCATAGTACCATATATTAGCCTATATACAAAATCCGCTTTATCCTTCTTAGTTCTAAGTTTTTTAATGTCCTGTAGATAAGGATAGGGATTTACATGTCTTATACCGTCTTTAACCTCTACATCTACCTCAAAAGGCTTACCTTCGCCCATTAAGAGCAACGACTCTAACCTCATTGCAGGCTCCCCATCATATGTTGCCCTCCTGCAGAGTCCTAACGCATATGATAGGGCATCTAAGAACCTTCCCATACTTGAAGTCCACGGTGCAACCTTAAGCATGTGTTCAGGTACTGTATCCTCTAGCCTAACATCATCTATAGCTCTAAGAAACGAGAGATATGATAAATGAGGATTCCATATAGCTTTTTCACCACCTATTAACTTCACTGGCTTAAGGGATGCTATACGAACGTACTTTGTACGCGTTGCGTACAGGAGCTCTCCCCCCCAAATGGTACCGTCATCTCCAAATCCTGTGCCATCAAATGAGAGAAAAACTCCGCTCTCAGTGTTGTGTTCATATAGAAGTGTTGCTGCATGAGCATGGTGATGTTGGACAAGTATTACATTTTTGTAGTATCTCTCTGCAAATTCACGGGTGCTATACTTTGGATGCTTGTCAGCTACGACAAGGTCAAAGTCTTCTATCCTGAGAATCTTTTTAAACTTCTCCACTGCTGTAATAAGGAACTCAATTACCTCGTAGTCGATACCGTCACCTATGTGCTGGCTTGTAAACATATACCCATCTTTTGATATTGTAAATGTTATATTCATCTCAGCACCGACAGAGAGAATCTTATAGTCATGATCAACAGGGAATGGCAAAGGAACATAGCCACGAGATCTTCTTATAATAAACGTTCTATTCTTATACACTTTAACTACGGAGTCATCAACCCTATTCGCTATTGGCCTTTCATGGCTAAGGTATATATCTGCAGGAAGCTTTATGGCTTCTTCGTCAGTGATTGCCATAGGCCTTCCAGGGAGGTTTCCTGAGGTCATTACTATGGCATTTGATCGTAAGTAGTAGAAAAGAATGTGCTGTATGGCGGAGTATGGTAAATAAGCCCCAATATATGGAAGTCCCGGCGCTATGTTCTCAGTTTCTTCATTTATTATCCTCTTTCTCAGAAGAACTATAGGTCTTATTGGTGACAGAAGGAGTTCACGCTCTTTATCGTTAACGTAGGCATATTTTTCAATGCTCTTTAGATCTCTAAACATTACTGCAAATGGCTTTGTTGGCCTATTGTATAGTCTTCTAAGTCTTGGAATCTCCGATAGCTTACATACTACATGATAGCCTCCCCAGCCTTTGATAACACCTATTGCGCCAGAGTCTATAGCTTTAGCAAACTCTCTTATGGGATTTTCGACGTACATTCTTTCTCCTTTCCTATTAATTAAATACATTTTAGGACCACAGATTCTACATGATATGGTCTGTGCATCATATCTTCTATTTGCAGGGTCTAAGTACTCTCCTAAGCAGTCTTCACACATTGAAAAAAGCCTCATAGTAGTCCTTTCCCGATCATACGGCAGATCTTCTATTAGTGAGAATCTAGCACCGCACTTCGTACAGTTTGTAAATGGATAAAGATACCTCCTGTTGCTAGGATCGAATAACTCTCTTAGGCAGTCCTCACATATTGCAGTATCTGGAGGCACTATAGACGTTCTTTCATCGTCTCTACTCTTTTTAATCTCAAATCCATCGTACTCCTCATCTGGAGGGGCATCTGACAGCTCTATGCTTGTGATTTTTGCAATTGGGGGTAAACTTTTCTTAAGAAGAGTGAGAAACTCATTTACTCTTTCATCTTCCTCAATAAAAATCTCAACATATGACCCTCTGTTCCTCACATATCCATGAAGGCCAAGACCTCTAGCTATCCTAGATACTGTGGGACGGAATCCAACTCCCTGAACAACTCCCTTAATAAAGATCTTCATATGTTCTCCACCGAGAGTTACTACAGTCTGCTACCAGCATCTATGAGCATTTTTCTATAATACGCTGTTAGCGCTGCTTCAATTATTGGAATGTCATCTAATGATATTTCAATAGTCCTATCACAACATTGTGCAATAATCTTCCTTCTTTGTATGATAACCCTAACGACTTTACCATCTGATAAAGTTATACGAGTTTCCTCCATATGAATCACACAAACAAAGACAGGATTCTTCAGATTTTATATGCATATCCTGCTCTTAACGCACGTATATTGCTTTCAGCAATTTTCTCATTAAATAGCTCCTTTAGAAGTCTCTCAATGTCCTCTAATGATATGAAGTCCCCTATGTATTTGGTAAGAACTCCAAGTGCTACCATGTTTACAGCCCTTGGGTTATTTACATCATTTGCAATGCTTGTCATTGGAATACCTATAATCTCTTTTCCAGGAGCACCTTTAGGCCTCTCTTGTAAGACATCACTATTATAAATAATTACGCTATCATTACTAAGGAGGCTTAACACTTTTTCGCTCTTAAGAGGCCACATGTGAAGGGCAACAAGATAGTCAATTCTCTCAAGAAATGGAGATACTATAGGAACCCTTGAGATCTTTACCTCGGCCTTACTAGGACCACCCATAGTTTGAGATGTATAGGCAGCTTCCATAGTAGCATATAGACCTCTATACTCCACGACGATCCTTCCTATAATATTTCCTGCTAATATAGCACCCTGCCCTCCTATACCACCTATGAATATTCCAAGTTCATCTCTCAAATAGATCACCCTCATGGAATAGGCTTTCTATCTCTACTTACAATCTCTCCTAAAAGGAATACCGGATCTCCTATCTTTTTCCTTAGCTCCTCAACTTTCTTTCTATCATATGTTGTTCTGGACTTAAGCCATTCAAGAACTTCTGTTGGGCTTCTCATCTTATTTCTTCTTCCAAACTGCACTGGACACTGAGAGAGTACTTCGACAAAGACAAATCCCCTATGAGAGAACATCTTCTTGAATCCCATTATAAGCCCCTTAGGATCGTGTGTAGAATATCTTGCCACCCAATTTGCTCCAGCTGCTGCAACAAGTTCTGCAGTATCAAAGAAGTACTCCTGATTTCCATATGGTGTCGTTGTTGTTATAACTCCTCTAGGAGTTGTGGGAGCCAGTTGACCACCAGTAAGTGCGTAATTAAAGTTTGTAACCTGAATAACTTTTATGTCTATGTTTCTTCTTGCTGCATGTATGAGATGGTTACCACCAATGCCAGCAATGTCACCATCTCCTCCTATTGCTATGACCTCAAGTTCAGGATTTGCAAGCTTAAGACCTAGGGCTACAGGTATTGCTCTACCATGAGTGACGTGCATCGAGTCTATGTTGAGGTATCCTGGAATTCTTCCAGTACATCCTATTCCTCCAACCATAACAAGCTTATCTAAGTCTAGATCAAGCTCAGATACTGCGAAATAGAGTGCATTCATTATAGTTCCAAGGCCACATCCTGGGCAGAACATGTGAGGCCATCTCTCGAATCTAAAGAAGTCCTCTCTCTTTACAGCCATTGTTTTATCGCCTCCTCTATTTCATTTGGATATATTGGGTCTCCGCCTATCTTATTGAAAGGTCTAACCTCTAAGGCTCCGTACTCTAAGCCTATTCTCTTTATGTCGTAGAAGAGCTGTCCCATATTCATCTCAGGAACGAGAACATATGAGTCCTGTATGAGATCTCCAAGTAACTCCTCATCTATTGGGTTTAATGTCTTAAGCCTAATAAGACCAACTCCTCTTTTTTCTGCTATAAGTCTTGCAGTTCTTGAGACACATCCGTAAGATACAATTTTCACCTTTGAGTTCTCATTTATTACTTCATAATCAAATAGCTCTCTTGTTCTTTTCCTTATTTTCTCAAACAGTCTTCTTATGAGCTTAGAGTGTTCATAAGCACTTTCTACAGGATATCCAGTTTCTGAATGACTGAGCCCAGTGACGTGTACTCTGTGCCCCTTTCCAAACACAGGAAACTTAGGAACTAAATCATCTTCATCAGCCTTAAATGGGTATTCTATCCTATGGCCAGGGAGATGTGTTTTTCTATTTACTATCTTAACCTTCTCAGGAATTTCAACTCTTTCTCTTAGATGACCAACTATTTCGTCGGATAGTACTGTTACTGGTGTTCTTAGCATTTCTGCTGTGTTGAATGCTTTTATTGTGAGGTCTAGCATTTCCTGTGGTGAGTTTGGGGCGAATACAACACTCTCATAATCACCATGAG
>QMTU01000007.1 GCA_003663585.1 Thermoplasmata archaeon | reverse complement strand
TAGTAACATAATGGTATGTATAAGGTGAAGCTCATGCGGGGGCGCTTTAATCGTAAGCTAATATCTATAGTACTTGTAGCTATAATAACTTTAACAATTTTTACTTTAAGTGCTATGATTTCAAGAAGTCTGGAGCAAAAAATTCTTTTAAATTTAAAATTAGAGGACGCTCATGGAGAGCCTATTAAAAATGCAACTGTATATGTGTGGGCTTTAAGGCCAGGGAAGCCATCAGTGCTTATTGGATCTTTTGATGTAAAAGATAGTACATTAAAAGTAAATATTAGAGAAAATCTAATGCCAGTTCTTAAAGAATGGGTAAATTATCTAAAAGAAAAAGGCATTGTAGGCCTTATGAGGACTGCCCTTTGGATTACAGTTGCCTACCCGGGAGGAATTGATAGTGGGCATACGATACTTATAGACCCTACTGCGCTATTATTACATGGAGGTATTCTCTCTAAGAGAATAAAGATACATAAAGAAATAGATTATTTAAAGCCAAAGCCTGTGTTAGTTAACACTCCTCAGAGCCATTATGAACAGCTATCAAAAAAGAAGAACTATAATTTACCCTATGAAACAGTAAAGTACACTATAAGGGATTCTTGGATTCCTGTCTTAATAGTAATGAGCAAGGGTAGTATGAGAGTAAAGGCTGACTATTATTTGGGAAGCTTCAGCTTAACCTCGTTTTATTCTAGGGGAGGATGGTTTGAAACTCCTGAAGTTAGTAACTTGGAAGAGTTTAAGAAGATTAGTGACGGAAACATAGTATATCATGTGGGCGGCTTTACAGTGTCAGTATCTAATGCCCAGGCCTTTGGGAGTAGAGTAATTGTCACAGAGTCAAATGATCTCAAGTACATTACGCTACTTGCATACGTGGAATGGTGCTATGAGGAAATACTGTATAAAATTGTGGACGTGGCTTATGGTACGGTCACTTATAAAGTTGAGGCAAGAACCTACATTACGGACTTTTTACGAGAAATTGATGAGAACACAGGACGTCTTACTGACAACCTAGAAACGAAAGTTGTTGATAATTACGATTATTCATGGCTTAAGGATTATGGGTACTTTAAGACTTACGGCACTTTCGAGGGCAAGGGTATTATTGACCTTTCAGATCCAGAGTGGTCAAATAAAATAGAGGATCTAGGAGATCAGGGTGTTATACCGAAGATTACTGAGGAAGACGTTATAACAAATGCCGAGGATGGAGTCCTTGAAATACATGAATATTCATTTTATCTACCCTTGGGCTCAATTATAGCGGATGCTCTTAGCTCTATTGGGGCGGAAACATATCTGCCTTTTGACTTAATAGCCCCATCCGTGACTACGATAACGTGGGGATTTGATAGCATGAAGGTAAAATTCCGCTGTTACAGTGATGCGCCCCCAGGCATAAATTATACTGTTAAGTACTTAATTTCTAAATACGCGTATAAGTACGATGATAAGGGTAGGATGCTAAGGCTCCCATTGACGTTTTTCATAGTTTACGAGGCCAGTGATTACTCTAATGCATCTCAACAAAATTAATTTAAAAACCAAAATTAAAAAGCATAGAATTACGGTCAGGGATTTCTTATGTTACTTCCTCCGGGACCAACATTTCTTCCAGCGCTACCTGAATGTGCCTTACTATTTTTCAAAAAGTAAAGTATATTAACCTAATATGCCGTTAATGTGGCATTGTCTCTTAGAGGTGTGTTATGTGTTTAGAGAGAACAGTGAAAGAAAGCGCCCTAGAAGAGATCTTCAACCCAGTAGAAGGCCTGTAAAGGTTGGAGATATTCTAGAGGTTAAGATTGTTGGGACTGGAAGAGAAGGAGATGGATTTGCTAGAGTTTCTGGATTTGTAGTGTTTGTCCCGAACTCTAGAGAAGGAGAAACTCACAAAGTGAAGATCACAAAGGTTTTTAGCAAGTATGCGTTTGCTGAGATTATCGAGTGATGTTATCGAGAAGTGCTTATTTCGTGTTTTCGTAGGTTAAGAAGATGGCCTTTTTCCCTCTCCTCTATTTTTCTGATGATAATTCCTCTTTAAGTCTTTTTAAGAACTCCTCAGTGTATTTGTGCCTGTTTTCTGCAATCTTTCTACCTGTTTTTGTGTATATTAGGTCCTTTAGTCTTAAGATCTTATCATAGAAGTGCTTGATGGATTCCTCAATGGTTCTACCATGTTCTCCAGAGTACATGAACACCCTAGCAATTCCCACAGCACCTATGGCGTCTATTTTGTCAGCGTCGCTGAGAACCTTCGCCTCGAGGCTTTTAGCCTCTATTCCAGAGCTAAAGCTGTGGGATATTATAACGTCGTAAACCTCCTTAGCTTTGGGATAACCTATTGATTTAAGGAATTGCATTGCCATTTTTGCGCTTTCTACGGCATGATCCTCTATTAGGCCTTCCTCCTCTAGAGGTCTTGCTATGTCATGAAGAATTGCTGCTAGGGCTATAACTTCCAGGTCAGCACCCTCTGCCTCGCCAATTTTAAGCGCTAGTTGAAGTACCCTCAGAACGTGGTCTAATCCATGCGTTCCTCCTTTCCTATAGTGCTTTAGCGCATACTCATATGCTTTCTTAAAGATCTCTGACTTAAGAATCCTATATATGTCCTCTTTCATAGGCCTTCACGTGACTCAGGTTCTTCACATGAAACGCTATGAAACATGATGTTATAGCTAATTATCGATGGCCTCATGGAAGTGACAGTATATATTACATGTTTAATAAAAACTTTTTAGGACTTTTGAGAAAAAACATGGTTGGAAACCTTTATGAAACTCTCTTAAACCTTATACAATATCGCGAGGTTCTTGACATCCTATAAGTAAATTTAAACTTAGTGGTAAGGGTCACTGAGGTGATCGTTATGGATGCTGATGAGAGAGCAGAGATGTATGATGAGGAGGAATTTAAGCTTACAGATATAAGAGGTGTTGGAGAGGCCACGGCTAGAAAGCTCAGGGAGGCAGGGTATGTAGACATCCTGAGCATAGCAGTATCATCTCCAGAGGAGTTATCTGAGTCTGCAGGGATACCACTTTCAACAGCCGAGAAGATCGTACAAGAGGCGAGAAAGCTCGTAAGACTTGACGCGTTTAAGAAGGCAAAGGACGTTCTTAAGGAAAGGCAGGAGGCTGCAAGGTTAACAACAGGATGTAAGGCCCTTGATGAGCTCTTAGGAGGAGGAGTGCAGACAAAGGCTATAACAGAGTTCTTTGGGCCATTTGGTACTGGAAAGACGCAGATATCACATCAGCTTGCAGTTACTGTTCAGCTCCCTAAGGGAAAGGGTGGCCTTGAGGGATCAGCAATATACATTGACACTGAGGGCACGTTTAGGCCTGAGAGGCTTGTCGCAATGGCAGAGTACGTAGGTCTTGACCCGACGGAGGCCCTGGAGAACGTGTACACCGTACGCGTCTACACGACTTCCCATCAGATGCTCATGGTTCACAGAGCAGAGGAAATTGCTCGTGATTATAACGTAAAACTTCTCATAATAGACTCCCTTACTTCACTGTTCAGAGCAGAGTACGTGGGACGTGGAACCTTAGCAGAGAGGCAGCAGAAGTTAGGTAGGCACATTCACGACCTCTTAAGGTTTGCTGAGAAGTTTAACGCAGCAGTGGTGGTCACTAACCAGGTGCACTCAAGGCCAGACTCGTTTATACCCGGGATTGACACAACATCCCCTATTGGAGGCCATGTTGTGGGTCATGCAATGACCTATCGTATAGGACTTAGAAAGGGCAAACAGCACACGAGGATTGCTAGGATATACGACGCCCCAGACCTGCCTGAGAGAGAAGCAGTCTTTACCATAGATGAGCGTGGGGTCGTAGACGTCGTGTGAGGCCTCATCATTTTTTTATAAAATTGTTGTTTGCAAAGCATCGCTTTTCAAGGCGGGGATACGCGGGGGTTTGTTGGCGGTATTCCCGATGACGCCTCCTGAGGAAGGGTTGAGGCGTACAGCCCATCAGATAACGAGTCCAATGGAACGGACTGTCCTGAGCTAGCCCTAAACTCCCGCATGAAGCCCTCCGTCGTGAAGGCGGGTAGAACGGGAGAAGCTCCGCCCTAAAGGGCAGGGCAGCTCACTTTAGAGGTATTCTTTCAACCTCAAACTCCTCTTTTGTCGGATATACCTCAACTATGTACTTTTCCCCTGGGATTCTCTCTTTGAGATCCTCAAGGATCCACGGTGCTATGAGTATTTCCCTGTCCTGTATCCTGACGAATCTCTTTGGTACTCTCAGATCTAATGTTATTTTTCTATATATCTCCTCAGCCTGTAGGCTGTTCTCTGCTATTATTATGCCTCGCATTATAGTTCCCTCTTCTGTCACGAGCTCATAGTCCTTGGCTATATTTCTAGCTATCCTGAGGAATCTCTGCCTGAGCTGTCCAGCGTCTTTGTATCTGGATGAGCAGAAGTGGAGTGTCATGTCAACGTCTGCGCTATATATCACAGTAAGGGCAGCTAGATCGCTTCCTAGAGCTGCTACACTCTCGTCATCTCTAAACTCATATCCAAGCCTTGAAAGCTCCTTATAGTTTGATTCTACGATCTCTAACTCGTTCATATTTAGAAACTGAACTCCTAAGTCATCTAGCTTTTCTGCTAAGTGAATCATATCGTCTACCTTGTCTGGTAGTGCGGGGATCTCAACTCCAACATCCATTGATGTGTTTAAAGCCCTGTCTATGGCCTTATAGTACGGGGTCCTCTCTATTTTACCCCACGTCTGAGGAGGTGGGTGAAACCTTATTTCATCGAGTCCGGCCTCTGACAGCTCCTTTATTGTGTGTAGGTCTACGGTTGTTGTGTACATGTGTATGTGAAATCTCTCACCAAAGCGCTCTTTAAGGAGATTTATATACCCTATAGTTCTGTCTAACACTAACGTTGGCTCTCCTCCCGTTATTCCAGCTCCTTCTGCGGACATCCTATAGGCCTCTTCAATGATATCATCTACAGAGTAGACGAGGTTTTCGTTAGCGTATACAACGTCCTTCCCTCTTCTCTTCTCAGATAGGGGGCAATAGGGGCACTTCATATTACATAGACCCGTCACAAAAAGCACCAGTTTTGACCCTCTCCAACAATATTCACATCCCTTTGGAAGTCTTCCTCTCACAACGGAGTCATGAGGTAACTCAAATATTGCCATGATAATCACGCTCTTGACATGAAACGTGCCAATTTATTTAAGTGATAAGCGTTTAAGTAGTAATACTCTAGCCCTTTATACGCTTAGTGCACATCGCGGAAAAGAGTGATAGGAAATGAGATTGAAGATTAGTAAACCAATACTCCAAGTAGCACTTGACGTTCTAGAGCTAGACGTTGCAGTGAGAATTGCAAGGAGTGCTGTTAGGGGCGGAGTTGATTGGATAGAGGCAGGGACTCCCCTAATAAAGTCTGAGGGAATAAAGGCAGTTCGCGTTTTAAGTGATATGTTCAGAGATCACTACGTTGTTGCGGATATGAAGACCATGGATACAGGGGCATTAGAGGCAGAACTTGCTATAAAGAATGGTGCAAGGGTCGTTACAGTCATGGGGCTGGCTCCTGATGAGACCATTCTTGGAATGGTGGAGAAGGCAAAAAGTTCTGGAGCATATGTAATGGCAGACCTCATGAACGTCGAAGACATAATAAGAAGAAGTAGGGAGCTAGAGGATCTTGGAGTGGACATAGTGTGTATCCACCTTGGGATAGATCAGCAGAGGAAGATGAAAATAGACTTTAATACAGTTAAAGAGCTTTCAGAAAGCGTCAATATTCCTGTGGCCGTTGCTGGAGGGCTTAATAAGAGTACAGCACCCTTAGCAGTAAAGGCTGGAGCTAGGGTTATAATTGTGGGAGGATCAATAACGAAGGCCCCTGACCCTGAGGCCGCCACAAGGGAGATTAAGATCTCTATGGATGAAGCTTATGAAGAACCCTAAAACTGCTCGAGACACACTTCTTAAGATATATTGGACTAAGGGTTCTCTGGATGAAGTTATAGTTGAGATTCTTCATAGAGGAGCTCCTGGGGATATAAAGAGGATAAGGGGATGTGAGATTAGGCATATAGGAAGGCACTGGCTTGAACTTACGTCATCCACGGACATTCCATATCACAGGGTTCTAAGGATTTACTATAAGGGTAAGTTGGTGTTTTCAAGGATTAAGGATGACGAAGTTACTAGCATAGACGAGCTTCTTAAGTACTGAGTGACTCGGGACATAACATATAAATATTATATGTTTTTGATGTAACAAGGACTATCATATCTGTATAATGTGAAGTGGAGGTCATTAGGACCTCGGCCAGACGCCTGAGGCCTCGGACTTTGGGGTTAATTTGATGAGCAAAAGATGATGAACGATGTTCCGAGGCCCGCTCAGGAGCCTCCAATAAAATCCCATTATTGGGGGCTCCTGAAGGCGTCACGGCCGAGGACGGAAAGACAGAGTGAACAGTTTAGTCTAAAGAGCTTTGGAGGTAGAGGTTGCTATGTCCAAGGTTAGTAGACCTAGAAGGGGATCTCTAGCATATAGCCCCAGGAAGAGAGCCTCAAGAGAGGTACCTAGGATTAGAAGTTGGCCAGACGGTGGAGAGAAGCCACATATACAGGGGTTCGCAGGATACAAGGCAGGCATGGTTCACGTCTCGATGATCGACGAGAGACCGCATGTAATAACACATGGCATGGAGATCACCGTTCCAGCAACTGTAGTAGAGACCCCTCCAATGATCATAGCGGCACTTAGGTTTTACGAGAGAACGCCATATGGTCTTAAGACTATTACCGAGATATGGGCAGATAAAGACGCGCTCGTAGAGACCATCAGCAACTACGTCGACGGAACATCAAACGCTAGAAAGGTTGTAGAGGATTATCTAGAGAGGAGAATCGACGTCTATAAGAAGCATGATAAGGAGAGCAAGTGGAAGAAGCTAGAAAAATCGAGTATTGCCGATATAAGGGTCTTAGCGTTTACACAGCCCTACTTAATTACCGGAGTTCCAAAGAAGGTGCCTGACTTCATGGAGATAAGGATTGGAGGAGGATCCATTGAGGAAAGAGTAGAGTACGGGAAAAACGTGCTAGGAAAGGACGTCAAGTTCAAGGATTTCGCATCTCCAGGATCCTTAGTGGACGTTATTGCTGTCACTAAGGGACATGGATATCAGGGCCCTGTAAAGAGATGGGGAATAAAGTTGCTTTACCACAAGGCAAGAAAAGGTCGCAGAAAGGCTGGATCTAAGGGTCCTAAGACTCCACACTGGGTAAGGCCAACAGTACCACTTCCAGGACAGATGGGATATCATCAGAGGACGGAGTACAATAAGCTGGTAATAAAGTACGGGGAGGATCCAAGTGAAATAAACCCAGCAGGAGGGTTCAAGCACTACGGTGTGATAAGAACTGCATATGTCCTCGTTCATGGATCCACGCCAGGACCTGTGAAGAGGCTTATAAGGTTTAGAGAGGCCATCAGGAATGTTGACAACATAAAGCTTCCAGAGCCAAAGGTGACTTACATCTCCACGTGGCCTGTTGAGAGGGTGATTGCCTTATGAAGGTTCCAGTGTATGACCTTGAAGGCAATCCCGTTAGGGAAGTAGAGCTTCCAAGCACGTTCATGGAGTACGTAAGGACTGACGTCATAAGAAAGGCGTTCAGGATATATCTCATGAACAACAGACAACCCTATGGAACAAACCCAAGAGCTGGTAAGAACATTGCTGCTGAGAGCTGGGGAGTGGGATACGGATTAGCAAGGATTCCGAGACTTCCAAATGGTCGTGGTGCGTTCGCTCCAAACACTGTGGGTGGATACAGAGCTCATGGTCCTAGAGCTGAAAAGATCTGGAAGAGACACATAAACAAGAAAGAGCTGAGACTTGCTCTAAGGTCTGCGCTGTCTGCTACTGCAATAAAGGAGCTTGTCATTGGACGCGGCCACAGAGTTCCGGAGGACAAACCACTGCCAATAGTTGTTGTTGACGATATTCAGGGGATAAAGAGGACTAAGGATCTCATAAAGGTGTTACAAAATCTTGGACTTGATAGAGACCTTGAGAGAGCTTCAAAGAGAAAAATAAGGGCAGGAAAAGGAAAAATGAGAGGAAGAAAGTATAAACAGGCAAAGAGCGTGTTAATAGTGGTTTCAAAGTATGAGGGCATCGAGAGAAGCGCATCAAATATCCCAGGAGTGGACGTGTCCCTAGTTAAGCAGCTCAACATAAATAAGCTTGCTCCTGGAGGAGTTCCTGGAAGGCTCACGATATATACTGAGAGCGCGTTAAAGGAGTTGGAGGGATGGCCATGAAGCCCATACAGAGGAGTAAGGACATCCTTTCAGTGATCCTGTACCCTGTGATCACAGAGAAGGTGCTCACAAACATGGAGAAGAACAACGAGCTTGACTTCATTGTGAGAAGGGATGCAAATAAGGTAGAGATAAAGAAGGCAGTAGAGAAGCTCCTGGGAGTTAAGGTCATAAAAGTGAGAACACGTATTGAGAAAAGAGGAAAAAGAGCTACAGTAAAGCTTCACCCAGACTATAGTGCATCAGAAGCAGCTTCACGTTTAGGAATCATATGATGGGGTGTGAACGATGGGTAAGCGCATACTCGTTCAGAGAAGAGGTCGTGGAGGAAGTGTCTTTAGGGCTCCTGATCACAAGTACTTAGGAGCAGCTAAACATCCGCCGTTTAGAGAGGGTACTGGGGTAGTGGAAGACATAGTTCATGATCCTGGACACAGGGCTCCAATAATGGTTGTGAGATTTGAGAACAATGAGAAGTACTACATGATAGCACCAGAGGGCATAGCCGTTGGTGATACTATAGAGGTAGGTCCAGCAGCATCAATAAAGATAGGAAACATACTCCCTCTAGCAAACATACCCGATGGAACTCCAGTGTATAATATAGAGGCAAAGCCGGGGGATGGAGGAAAGTTCGTGAGATCTACAGGGACATATGCCCTGGTAATAGGTCATGATAGGGACAGAGTGTACATCAAGATGCCATCTGGACAGGTAAAGGAGTTTCACTATATGTGTCGTGCAGCCATAGGAGTTGTGGCTGGTGGAGGCCGTGTAGACAAGCCATGGGTCAAGGCTGGTAAGAAGTACCATGCCATGAAGTCAAGGGCTACGAAGTGGCCAAAGGTTCGCGGAGTTGTTATGAACGCCGTCAGCCACCCGTTTGGTGGAGGTAGTCACCCACATGTTGGAAGACCTACTACGACTAGCAGACGCGCTCCACCTGGTAGGAAGGTAGGTCATATAGCTGCAAGACGTACTGGAGTGCGTAAGTGAGGTGATGATCATGCCTGAGGATTACACGAAGAAGTTATTGGAAGAGCGCAGGTGGAGGGAGTTTAGATATCGTGGTCACACCTTAGAGGAGCTATTAAACATGTCACTCGAGGAGTTCATCAGGCTACTTCCTGCAAGACAAAGAAGAACGCTGTCAAGAGGGCTTACTGAGGAGCAAATGAAGCTTGTCGAGAAAATAAGAAAAACACCACCAAATAAGGTAATAAGAACTCATTTAAGGGATATGATAATACTTCCAGAGTTTGTAGGGCGCACAATAGCAGTGCACAATGGCAAGGAGTTTGTTCCAGTGAGAATAACTCCAGAGATGATAGGACACTACCTTGGAGAGTTTGCATTGACGAGAAAGCCAGTACAACACAGTGCTCCTGGTGTTGGTGCTACTAGGAGTTCCAAGTTCATGGCAGCCAAGTGAGGTGCATAATAATGCCGTACTCCTATGAGCCAAATCCTGAGACAAGCGCAAAGGCCTATGGAAGGGATCTAAGAGTGTCTCCAAAGCACTCATATGAGATAGCAAATGCCATAAGAGGACTACCGCTGGCAGAGGCTATACTCCTCCTCAAGGAGGTTGTCAACCTAAGAAGGCCCATACCCTTCAGGAGATATCGCAAGAAGGTTCCCCACAGGCATGGTCCATATGAGGCTGGGAGGTTCCCGAAAAAGGCCTCCATGGCGTTCCTGAAGCTCCTAAGGGAGGTCGCACACAACGCAAGATACAAGGGCCTTGATCCAGCAACAATGTACATCTCACACGTTTCCGCGTATAGGGGGAGGGTCATCCGTGGATGGATGCCCAGGGCCTTTGGAAGAGCAACACCTTGGAACGAGCAGACTACGAACGTAGAAATAGTAATAGAGAATATGAGCGAGACTAAACTTAAGGAGTACGAGAATAAAGTGGAGAAGTGGAGAGAGATCATAAATGACTTCCTTGAGACGAAGCTTCATGAGTTCGTTAAGAAGTAGAGGTGAGTGAATGCCTGAAGCTATGAGGGAGAACATTGTTAAGCGCATAGTAAGGTTCAGATCAAGCTACGCACTCATAAGAGAGTATCTTATGAACGAGTTTAGGCTTGCTGGAATAGGATACGTGGACATCATAAGATCACCACAGGGATATGTGATAAGGATATTTGCTGATAGACCGGCGTATATCGCCAGGAATAGAGCAAAGCTGGCACAAATAGAGAAGGAGATTGAGAAGAGATTTGGGCTCAAGAACGTGAGAATAACCCTTCTAAGGCCACCCTCAGACGTTCTCTCAAAGCCTCCAGAGGAGCTAACAGATGAGGAGCTAGTATTCGTTAGGGAATTAAACCCATGGATAATGGCCTCAAGGATTGCAAGGAACTTAGAACGTGGTTGGAAGTTCCGTAAGGCAGCATACGCAGCTCTAAGGAGAATAATGGCAGCAGGAGCTGATGGAGCTCAGGTAGTGATATGTGGAAAGATAACGGGAGAAAGAGCAAGATGTGCACAGTTCGTAGCTGGCAAGATAAAGTACTGTGGAGAGGTCTCAGAGAGGGTTATGAAGAACGGGTTTGACATAGCCATAACAAAGGCAGGAGTCATAGGAGTTACCGTGCGTATAATGAGGCCTAACGCGCCACTCCCAGACAGGATAAGAGTGCCCTCAAGGGAGGAAGTCATGCAGGTGATCGAAGAGCTAAAGCCTAAGGAGGAGACCAGTGCTGAGGGAGGTGCAGAGAATGGTGCTTCTGAGGGCAGATGAGATCAGAAAGATGTCAATGGATGAAAGGCTTAGAAAGCTTGAGGAGCTTAGAAGAGAGCTCATAAGACTTAGAGGGCAGGCCAAGATGGGAGGAGCAATTCAAAATGCTGGTAGGATTAAGGAAATTAGAAGGGCTATCGCCCGAATATTGACCGTTATTCGTGAGGAGCAATTAATGAAGGAAAAAGTTGAAAGGTGAGAGGTGAAAATGGCGAAGAAGCAAAAAAAGACGAGCCCAATATTGGGCCTTCCTGAGGATATATTTGAGTTAGAGAGGATCTCCATAGAGACGATGGAAGTAAAGATATACACGGACAAAAGAAAATATGGGAAAATAGTGACAATTATTGAAGGAATCGACGAAAAGGCTGTAGATGCAGAATCTTTACTAAAGGAGTTGAAGACAAAGTGTGCATGTGGTGGTACGCTGAAGGAGGGAAAGATAATACTCCAAGGGGATCACAGGGACAAAGTACAGAGAATTCTAGAGGAGAAGGGCTTCATAATAAAGGCGTCGTGAGAACTCCTAAGAGGGTCCTAAAGTGGCTCAAGAGGTCAGCGCTTAAGCACGAGATCATAGGAAAAAGAATTGAAGTGATAGATGCTACATGCCCAGAGTACGTGGGCATAAAGGGTATAGTAATTTACGAGACGAAAAACACGCTGAGGATAAGATGTGATGATGGAAAAGATAGAACTGTCCCAAAGAAGACATGTAGGTTTAAAATGTGGATTACTGACGAGACTTACGTGGTGTTTGATGGTGTTGAGATAGCATATCGCCCTCACGAGAGGATCATGAGAGCGAGGTGGTTGTAATGGCTAAAAAAAGATCTGGACCAAGGGATATAGGTATCGACGTGAAACCTCCTGAAAGAGAGTGCGACGACCCTTACTGTCCATTTCACGGTAACCTTCCAGTGAGAGGGCAGATGTTCGTGGGTAAGGTAATAAGCGATCGCATGCAAAAGACCGTTACTATAGAGATAGAGAGATGGTACTACGTAAGAAAGTACGAGAGGTACGAGAAGAGGAGGTCTAAGATTCACGCTCATAATCCACCATGCATTAATGCAAAGAGAGGGGACATTGTGAGGATCATTGAGTGCAGGCCAATAGCGAAGACGGTGTCCTTTGTAGTCATAGAAAAGATAAAGGAGGGTGAGGCCGAATGAAGGGAGTGGCAGCAAGAGTCACTAGGAGCCTTCCTGTAGGAGCACGCCTTGTCTGTGCAGATAACACTGGAGCAAAGGAGCTGGAGATCATAGCAGTCAGGACATATCACGGAGTTCGCAGAAGGCTTCCAGCAGCTGGCGTGGGAGATATGGTCATCGTGAGCGTAAAAAAGGGGACAGCTGACATGAGAAAAAGGGTATTTCCAGCGGTGATCATAAGACAGAGGATGCCTTATAGGAGGCCCGATGGCATAAGGGTTCAGTTTGAGGACAACGCTGCGATAATAGTGAACCCTCAAGGGGAGCCGAGAGGGTCCATAATAAAAGGTCCCGTGGCCAGAGAGGCTGCAGAGCGCTGGCCAAAGATAGGTGCCCTTGCATCAATTATAGTATGATCTGAGAGGTGCTTGAGATGGTATTTTGGAGAACAAAATCAAAACAGCCAAGAAAGCAGAGAAAGGTCCTATACATTGCCCCAAAACACGTCAGATATAAGATGATGTCAGCACACCTCTCTAAGGAGCTCAGAGAAAAGTACGGAGTTAGGGCGCTCCCTGTTAGAAAGGGAGACGTGGTCAGAGTCATGAGAGGGAATTATCGTGGTCATGAGGGTAAGGTCGTTGAAGTTGACAGGAAGAGGTATTACATTTACATAGAGGGCGTCAAGATAAAGAAAGCTGATGGAACAGAAGTATTAAGGCCTATTCACCCAAGCAAGGTAATGATCGTAAAGCTTGATATGTCTGACAAGTGGAGAATCAAGATACTTGAGAGAAAGGGTGTTAAGAGAGAGATAATTGAAGAAGAACTTGCAAATGCTGAAGAAACAATAGAGGAGAAGCCCTCTGAAGAAATAACTGAAGAAAAAG
>QMTU01000006.1 GCA_003663585.1 Thermoplasmata archaeon | reverse complement strand
GTTTTGATATAATACTCTAAAGGTCTTAACCTAATTCATAGATGCCCTAGTGATGCTTCCTGATGTCTAGCAAGCTTACATTAGCTTACAATTGAAAAGACGACATTACACCATTACTTAACTACTTACAGTACTCAATGATGTTTATGCTTAATGTATTCCTCAGGACTTTTGTTCGATGATTTAGAACAAAGGGCAAGACTGCATGTGAAAATTACCTTTAAAAATAATCACGATTTCAAATGTAATGTTATTATTAGTTGTCTAACATAAGCTAGTAACTCAAACACATCCTCTAGTTTAGGTTACAACAAGGATCCTTGATAGTACAAGTCCTTCCTGGAGGTGAAGTCATGCTTTCAATATACAGGGTCTCAGGAAAGTTTAGAATGGGAGAATTCATACAGAAGTTCTCAATTGAGGTCATAGCAGAAAACGAGGATAAAGCAAAGGAGTATACATACTCAATATTAGGCAGTAAACATAAGGTTAAAAGATATCACATATGGATTCAAGACATTCAAAAGATATCCCCAGATGAGGCAGAGGATCCAAGGGTGGCCTTTAAGTATAAGCTTCTTACAGAGGGCCATATGGTCCAATAATGGACGGTGCATAAGATGACCTCACAATCTGATGAAATTCCTGAGAAAGTTCAACAAAAGATACTTTCCCTTCAGACAGAATTAGAGGAAATATACACGCGCCTAGAAGCAATAAGACAGGAAGAAATACTCCTCCAGAGGTTTGAATCTGAGTACAGCCTTGCTAAATCAACAATCCAAGGATTGAAGGATATCAGCATAGAGGAGGAATCACTGGTTCCTATTGGAGGAGGAGTTTATATAAAAGCTAAGATAGCCGACGTTGAAAAGGTCCTAATAAACATAGGAGGAGAAACATACGTGGAGTATAGCAACGAGGAGGCTCTAAAAAAACTGGACGAAGCACTACAGAAAATCCAAAAAAGAAGAATGGACTTAGCAGAACTTTCAAGAAGTTTATCAAAAAGAGCTGAAGATATCAGACGAGAGCTTGTAAAACTTGGTGAATCCCTTAAGAAAGGTTGATGAATGATGTTAGAAAAGCTCAGAGAGGTATTTCAAAATATTAAGGGCTCAATAAGTAGGGCTGTACTTGAGAGAAAACTTGATGAAAAGACCTTGGATGACCTCTTTGATGAATTTGAGCTACTATTAATAGAAGCTGATGTTGCCGTTCCTGTGGTCGAGGCACTTCGCCAAAGTCTAAAGAACAAATTACTTGGAAAAAATGTACCACGAAAATCCGTAGAGGAATATATTACTAATGCTATTGAAGAATCTCTGCTAGATATTCTAAATAAAAACACGCTTGACTTTGATAAAGAGATACTAAATGGTCCAAGGCCATACATCATACTGTTCCTTGGAGTTAATGGAAGTGGAAAAACTACTACCATTGCAAAGATTGCCTATAGACTCAAAAAGATGGGGCTTGATCCCGTAATAGCAGCGTCAGATACCTTTAGAGCTGGGGCCATTGAGCAGCTAAGGAAACACTGCAACACTTTAGGAGTTAGGCTCATATATCAGGATTATGGAGCTGATCCAGCTGCAGTTGCATTTGATGCAATACAGCACGCACAGGCTAAGAACAAAGACGTTGTGCTCATAGACACTGCAGGAAGAATGCAGACAAACAAAAATTAATGGAAGAAATGAAGAAGATTAAGAGAGTATCAAATCCTCATATGACAATATTTGTAGGAGATGCTCTAACGGGCAATGATGCTATAATTCAAGCAAGGGAATTCTATAATAACGTTGGATTTGACGCGGTAATATTAACAAAAATGGATGCAGATGCTAAGGGAGGAGCTGCTATAACAATATCCTACGAGACTGGTAGACCTATAATATTCGTTGGTACTGGGCAGTCATACGAGGATCTTGTACCATTTAATCCAAGGGAGTTCGTCAGGAGACTGTTATACTAATTATCCTAGAGGTGATCTCTTGCCAAAGTCTCTTGAGGACTGGGAAGAAAGTGGATTGTTGGAAGGAATACTATCTATAATGTCCGCCTTCTCTCATGAGTTATTTGAGACTATCCCCGAAGTAAAATATGTTGGGCTTCTTACAAGAAATGGAATACATGTGTTTTCAAAATCAAAATCGCAAGAGCTTAAAGATCGCATACTTAAAAGCCAGGATTCTAGTGAAGCAATAATAGCGTTTATGCTCTCAATAATAAAGCTAGAAAACGTCTTTAATGAGAACATACTATATGTAACATTAAAAATTGGAGAGGAGTATAAGATGTACATGAAGTCCCTACATGGTGCCTTCTGGATTATGATAATAACTGAGGGACCACATTCAGAAGGGTTGTTGATGTATGTCCTTGATGAGCTTGCTTCTAGGCTTGAAAGGGAAATACTTTAAGTCTATATCGCTGGTCTTACCAGGCCTAATAATTTCAATAATGCTTCTAAATAACGTTAGTGCACAGACATATATGGACATAGAGTACAAAGGAAATGCCATTCCTATAATTGTGTCTTCTGTAGTGATTGACAAGCTGAAAATACGTTCAGATGGAAATACTGTTCTAGAGATAATCCCTCCTGAAAACGTTTCAGAGGTCTCAATAATTATAAGAAATACCGAGTTCGTGAAGTTAGATGCTACGTTGTTAGATTTTATAAAAGTAAGCTCCACAGCACCTCTTAAGAGTATAAAGATCGAAATAGATAACCTAAACATGCCAAAAGAAGCATTCATTAGAAACCTTATCCACATAAGCTCTCCAGTAACTATAGTTGAAATCACAATAAGGGATTCTACTATGAGTGTAGATAACATTGTATACTATGATCCATTGCTTGACTATTATCCTAGAGACGTGAATTTAAAGACGTTTGGAGCTGTCATAAGAAGGTCTCTGGAAAACCAGCTGGAGGATCTATTCTATTCGACTCAGCTATTACATGTTAGCTATCATATCACTAACTCGACAATATTTGGTAATTACTATTCAAGCAGCAGTGGAGGTCTCGAGGTACTTTCAGTACACAGAAGAACCCTTTTAAACAAAGATAACCTATCTGATGCGCTTGGAATATCACTAATAACGATAACAGTGATAGGAGTTGGCGTATATATAGAACACAGAATTAGAAAACAAGAGAAAATAGAGGAGATACTAGAAGAAAGCTAGACACTATTTCTCTTTAATTTCTTTCTGGAGCTTTTCAAGAAAGTGCTTCTTATTTACTACATACCTTTCATGAAGCCCTTCCCCTATGAGCTTATTTTTCCAATGTGCGCTCACTTTAAAGACAAGCTTTCTTCCTTCAATAGTAATGAGCTCAGCTTCAACCCTTATAATTGCTCCTAAAGGTGCTGGTGCTAAATGCCTAACATCAACGCGTGTTCCTACAGTAGTATAGCCCTCATTTAAAATCTCCTCCACACAAAGTCTTGCAGTATGCTCCATGAAAAGTATCATAGACGGCGTAGATAACACTGAAACATCGCCACTACTTAAAAAATCTGCCAAATGTTCTTTCTTTACTTCAAACTCCATTATGTTTTTAATTCCAGGCACCAGCTCCCTCTTAGCATATTCCATAACATATCACCTCCCCTATAAACACCTTATTAACGATAGTTCAGAGCATTCTTCTGAAATCTCATCTTTAAGTAGTCTATAACATTCTTCGGGGCATGCCAATAATGGTCCTCTGAGGGGAATTTTCCTGAGAGAACTTCCTCCTTATACGTCCTTACAGCATTAATTATGAGAGTACTAATGTCCACATACTTCTTGGCAAAGGGAGGGGGCTTAGGTGTGAGGCCTATTATGTCGTGAATAACTATTATCTGACCATCACAGTATGGTCCACTGCCAATTCCTATTGTTGGTACCTTAACTGTTTCAGTAATTACTTTAGCAACCTCGGCAGTAGTGAACTCCACAACAATTGCAAAAGCACCTGCTTGCTCTATAGCCTTTGCGTCCTCAATTACTTTCTCTGCAGTTTCCGGATCCTTTCCCATTAGCCTATAGCCCCCTATTTGATTTTTTCTCTGAGGAGTTAATCCCACGTGTCCTAGAACAGGAATCCCCGCATCTACTAGTGCTTCAACGGTATCTGCGTACTCAATACCACCTTCTATCTTTACAGCTTCAGCTCCAGCTTTTATGAGCTTTGCCGCATTAACAAGAGCATCACGCTTTGATGGTTCATATGTCATAAATGGCATATCTGCAACTACAAGAGCCTTGGGCTTAGCCCTTGCAACAGCAGCTGTATGTCTTATCATATCATCTAAAGTTACAGGAAGTGTAGAATCATACCCTAAAACAGTCATGCCAAGGGAATCCCCTACTAGTATAAGATCTACACCTGTAGAGTCTATGAGAAGAGTTGTAGGATAATCATAAGAAGTTATTGCAATAATCTTTTCACGACCCTTCTTTTTCATTATGTCTCTAACACTAACCTTCTCACTCATGAATCTCCCCTAGGAAGAGCTTTTAGGTGTTTAATCTCACTTATAACTATTAACAAACAATATATTATTATCACTTATTGCTCTGAAAAATACGATAAAATACGATTCTGAAGTCTGGATTATACCTTAAACATGGAAACTTTACTACAGAGGTTTATGTGATATAGAGAATATGTGGAGCCACCGCCGGGATTTGAACCCGGGACCTCCCGCTTACAAGGCGGGCGCCCTGCCGGGCTAGGCTACGGTGGCATTATATTACTTCATTCCTTAAGAGAAGTTCATGTGATTTAAATTGATTGCGATCAAATCTTCTGCGCTATCATTTACATGATATGGCATGGTTTGGTATGAAATAACAACTCATATATAACACTTGATAATTCCTATATGTATGCCTTCTATAGTAACTCTCACAGAGCTTATGAACGCGCTAAAGAATCATCCTGAACTATATTTTACTGATAAGGAGGCTCTTGAAGAGGCTATGAAGCTTGCTAAAATACTTGGCTTTGAGGGATTTGTTTTAGATAATTTCGTTAGATCATCTGAGAGGCAACTTCTTGAAGCATATCAAAAGTTCAACATAGTATCATATGTTAGAATTGAGATTCCTACCAAGAGCAACAGGTCGAAGACGTGGAAACTCTTTTACTGGGTTCTTAACTTTGAGTACATAAAATACTTGAACAGAAATGGTCATGAAAGAAAGTTAGAAAGTGATGAGGGATCATGTTACGATATCCTTCCAGAGTACGTGTGGAATCAGTGAGATCTTTGAGGGAGCTGTATGCAACATCTTGGAGATCTATTAGAGACCTTAGAGAGCTCCATAAAGTTACTCTCTAGAGAGCCAGCGTTAGTGGAGAAAAGCTACAGGAGAATTATTGTAGTTGGGGATCTTCATGGTACCCTTACAGCTCTTGATCGCGCAAAAGAGCTCTTCTTTAGTGGGAACTATGATGCAGTAGCATTTCTTGGTGATTACGTGGACAGAGGACCATACCAAATGGAGGCACTTTATGAGGCTCTAAGTCTAAAGCTAGAGAGTCCAAAGGAAGTAATACTTCTCAGGGGAAATCATGAAGATGAACGCATAAACTATTATTATGGTTTTTACAATGTGCTCATGAGGTATTCTAATGAAATTAGGGATCTTATATTAGACGTGTATAAGGAGCTTCCTCTTGCTGCTATAGTCAGAGAAAAGGTATTCTTAGTACATGGGGGCATCTCCTCAGGAATAGAGAATATAAGGTCTTTAGCTCATCTTAAAAAAAGCCTTGTATATGATGATACCATTATGGAGTTGCTTTGGAATGATCCTTCAGATACTGTGGATTATTTCTCCTTTAATTTCATGAGAGGAGGATATAAAATATTTGGAAGAAAGGCTCTAGAAGAGTTCCACAAAATAAATGACCTTAAGATCACAATAAGATCGCACGAATACGTTTTAGGAGGATTTCTAAAACTTTGGAATGGTATGCTTTATACAGTCCATTCATCAACAGCTTATGGTCCAGCATCCATAGCTATTTTAGACCTTGAGGAGGAAAATGTTGAGAGAGTACAGCTTTAATTATTGAGGACGTTTAAATATTTAAGCTTACTGCTATTAGGTGTCTGATATATGAAGAGAGTATTAAAGATAGGAGCAGAGGCTGAGGTTTATATAACAAAGTTCTTAGGATATGACGTCGTTGTGAAAAGACGTCTGAGTAAGCCTTATAGGATTCCAGAAGTTGACAAGATGATAAGAGAACAAAGAACCAAGAGAGAGCTAAGGATTATGCATACTGTAAAGTTAATGGGAGTGAATGCTCCAGCAGTAATATTTAGTGATGTGGAGAATGGGATTATAGTAATGGAGCTCGTTAGGGGAATTAGCTTAAAGGAAGCTCTTGACGAAAAAAAGCCTAAGGAGCAAGTACTGAAGCTCCTAAAAAGAATAGGTGAGCTTGTAGGAATACTACATAAAAATGATATTATACATGGAGATCTAACGCCAGCGAACATAATAATAGACGATGATACTAAAGATGTGTTCTTCATAGACTTTGGACTAAGTGAGGTATCACGTGAATTAAGGCTTAAGGCCATAGACATTCATGTGTTTAAGGAATCACTGAAAACTCTTACTGATGAATATGAAACTTATATGCTTGCTTTCATAGAGGGTTACTCTAAGACATTTCCAAGAAGTTCTGAGGTTCTTAAAATTGAACATGATATAGAGAAAATGGGAAGATACGTAAAGGGCTGATAACTATGATGCACTTGAGGTTCATAACATCAAATAAGCATAAGTTTGAGGAGGCCAGGGATATTCTAAAAAGATATGGTATACGCGTTGAAAGGATCTCAATTCCTGTAGTTGAGATACAATCAAACTCTATAGAGGAGGTTGCATATAATTCGCTGAGATATCTAGTGGAAAGACGCTTAGTTCCAAGCATGTCTTTTCTTGAAGATGCAGGTCTTTTTATAAAAGCTCTTAAAGGATTTCCTGGAGTCTATTCTGCTTATGTATATAGGACTATAGGCTGTGAGGGAATTTTAAAGCTAATGGAAGGCATTGAAGATAGATATGCAGAGTTTAAATCCGCCATTGCTTTTTACGATGGAAAGAGCATACATGTTTTTACTGGAGTCTGTCGTGGTTGCATAGGACTTGAAGTAAAAGGATCCTTTGGGTTTGGGTTTGATCCTATATTCATTCCAGAAGGGTTTAACAAAACGTATGCAGAGCTTGGTAACAACGTAAAGAACAAAATATCCCACAGGGCAAGAGCACTGATATCTATGGTTAAGGCTCTTAGAGCAAACATATTTTAAGGCCAATTGTGCAGGCGTAAGCTGCTATGAAGGGATACTATGAAATTTCTTTTACTAGAATTTTCATAAGAAAGTACAGGAATGATTACATTAAACTTATCTATCCACCTTTTGAGGCTATAATATCTCTAAAGGACCTTTTAAAGTTTCTTAGGGAGAATGTAGGCGCTACCAATTTAGAGGTAGAGCACAATAGAATAATAGTTATAGGAGCCAGAAACAATCCAAGAGACTACGTACACTACTATTTTGACGCTGCTTTTAGGACTAACTTAAATAACATGATTACAGGAAGAAAGACTATTTATATAGACGAAAGTCTAGGAGTTCCCTTGATAGGATCGCACTATTTTGGTCTTATTGATCGAGGTACGAATCTCATCCAAGTAAGACCCATTACGGGCTGCAACATGAAATGTATATATTGCTCTGTCTCTGAAGGTCCTGGAAAGGACAGACTTGTTGATTATGTAGTCGATTATGAGTATATAGCGCAAGAGTATGAAAAAATAACTGCGTTTAAAGGGAAATATTCAATAGAAGCACACATAGATGGTCAAGGAGAGCCCATGATGTATCCATGGATTATTGATCTCATTAACGAGCTCAAGAGTGTTAAGGGAACTGAAGTAATATCTATGCAAACAAATGGATATAAGCTCACAGATGACGTTATTAGCGAGTTAGAGGCTGCTGGCCTTTCAAGAATAAACCTATCAGTGGATTCATTAAGGGATGATAAAATAAAGATGATAAATGGAATTCCTGTAAGCTCATCCTTAATAAAGAGAATTATAGAGGCTATTGTCTCGTCCAATATTCGTCTTCTTGTAGCTCCCTTATGGATACCTGGCATAAACGACGAAGACATAGTGGAAATCATAGAATACGTCTTGTCTCTGAGACCTAAGAGTGAGTGGCCTATATTTGGAATACAAAAGTATATACCTTACCCCAGAGGAAGAAAACTTAAGGTAAGAGTAATGACATTTCATGAATTTTATAGCACTCTAAGAAGACTTGAGAAGAAATATGGGGTTAAACTAGTTCTAAGGCCTGAGGATTTTGGCATTCATAGGAGAAAATCCTTACCAAAGGTCTTTAAGCTCCATGAGAAGGCTTGGGTAAAAACAGTACTACCAGGAAGGCTTCCCAGAGAGGCTCTGGGAGTATGCAGAGGAAGAGTTGTGGAAGTAACAGATTTCTTGGGAGAAGTAGGGAGTAGGGTAAGAGTAGAGATAATAAGAACTAAAGATAACATCTATGTTGCAAAGGCTCTATGAGGTTTTTCACTTTCCACGCTGTTTTCTCTTTCTTGCCCACGAGTATGATCTCCATCTGGGATCTGGATACCCACAGTGAGCACAACGTCTTTTGGCAACATTATATGATCTATGTCCACACCTACGGCATACTATGTGTGTTGTCTTGTTTCTCTTCCCAAATGAGGGGGTGCCCTTGCTCATCTACTCACACCTCCTCACTTGGAGATATGTATATGACGTTGTCTCCTCTAATTATGGCAAATGCATAGGACTCTGTCTTCTGCTCCCCAGTCTCCTGAATATATGTAATCTCTTCAGCGTTCTTTAAGACCAAATTCATATGCGAGTCGTATCCGTCTAAAACTCCATGATATTCCTTGTTACCCCTGATAACCACTAAGACATTTCTACCTCGACTGTTATTAAGTACATCAAGAGGTCTCTTCATTCTGTAAACCTCCAGCCCTGGGTGTGAGGCAATTATCTACGATAGGGTATGAACCTAGAACTTAAATGCTTATTATTTATATCAGTTTTGCTGTTCTAGAGAACTCCATGGCCTTGATCCTGCTTAGATACTGTTCTATTTCATCTGACCTAAGATAGTGGACGCCCTCAGCGTTAACGTATGCTACATCTATTCCATCACCAGTTGCAGCGTCTCTACCCATGGCTCTAGCTATAGCTCTTATGGCGAGCTCAAGAGCTTCATCTAGCGTCATTCCTTTTTTGTACCTGTCGTCTAGGACGCCTATTGCCACTATACTACCACTACCTGTTGCCGTATACTCCTCCTCAAGTATTCCCCCATCTAAATCTATTTGGAAGACATGACTTCCCGTGTCGTCATATCCTGCGAGTATAAGAGAGATTACATAAGGGACATATCTGTAATAATTTAAATAATTTGATAACAATGTAGAAAGGGCTTTAACGCTTATTCTCTTACCACTTCTCATTCTAAAGTATCTAGCTTCGCTGTCTGCAAGCCTTGCGAGGTATTGAGCATCACCCACATAGCCAGAAATCGTTAAGACCATGTGCTCATCAACTTGAAGTATCTTTCTAGCAGTTTTACTTGCAATATATGTTCCGGCAGATGCTCTTTTGTCCGCAGCTACAACAACGCCATCTGAGTACTTTAAGGCAACAGTCGTAGTTCCTGTTTTGTTAACATCAGCTGGATGCTTTTCCACAGCTATCACCTCAAATAACTTAACAAGTTATCTTAATATAAATCTCAACCATAAACCCCTAAGAGCAGGAGGAAATTATAAACGTACTAGTCTCACTATTTCCGAGTGATCTCACCTTAAGAGCTCTGATCAGGGTAAATGTATTGACCAATTTAAATTATCACCATGACTATTTAAAGATTCTTTTTCTATCATAAGGGCGCTCATATATCATTACTAAGCGCTTTTCATAACCATACTTTTATGAATATTTTGATGCACATGATATTAGTAGGTGGTCACATAAGTGTGCATGTGAGTGTGATATGCCATGGAGAAAAAGGTCACAATAACGCTTCCAAAAGAGCTATATGATGAAATTGAAAGGCTTCAAAAAAGCAAGAACTTTAAGACAATAGAGGACACTATAATATATCTTATTAGGCTTGGTCTTGGGGTAATACTTGGAGTGTGGATGCATACTGTAGGTATGAAGCCTGAGGAGATCAGGAGAAAGATATTCCCTGAAGGACTCCCAGAACCTCATCCTTATTGGCCTAGAATCATATGATCATAAGAGGTGCTATCCGTGATCATAGAGGAATGGACTCCTAAAGCTAAAGTTATACTCTCATACGAAATAACAGAAAGAGAGAATACTCTTATTAAAGATTATCTTAGAAAATTCTCTAGAAGTTTGGAGAGCTTAGGTTTAATAAGATTCAAGAAGCTTCCAGAAGATATTCCAGTACAGGTTTACTCGGCAAGATATCAGAGGATGATTGCCATAGATCCCTTCCTCGTATACGTTCCATATCACTACGATGAGGAATTCTGGGGAGTATATTATAAATACAACTGGATAATGCGGGATTTGGAGGAATTCCTAAGAGGAGTACTCTCCATGTATAAGACAAGATCTATAGTTAAGACATTTGAAAGCATCAATGAAGTTAGCAGAGTTCTCTATAAAGCAGTAGCGGTGTATCTAAGCCATATATACCACCATGCACTTGCGCACAACGTTCTCGAGGACATAGCCTCAATACTGAAAAACTATGTGCCTGAGATCTCTTACCCAATCACAAAGGCAGCTCCTGAGGAAAGACTATGTGAGTACGCAGCCTTTACAGTGAGTCCACCACGAACTATAAACAGAATCTTAGACTTCCTGGGGAAAATACATACTCAAGAGGTAATAAACATCATTAGGCACACGTTTGGGCTTCGTGCAAATGAGTTGAACATACCCATTGGAGAGTATGAACTTCTAAAAGCAGCACTATACGCACACTGGGACAGAGCTAACGATAGGATATACAAGCCTGAGATCGTTGAGGATATTAAATATATCCTGCCCATGTGGAGACCTATATGGGCTGTCCATAGGTTCTCTTGGAAGACTGTTGAGGATCCCAAAGAGGAACTCTGGGACCGTATATTTTGGATAACAGAATCTAGCTCACAGGAAGCCTAATTTGAGAAGCATTTATAGGTGTCCTCATGATAGGCGTTCTTGGAAACATATCAGTAGACGTAGTTGTAGAGCTTGATAAGCCCTTAGATACAAGATATGGAAAGCTTGAGGGAAGAAGATTGTACTTTGGTGGGGGCGGGTCTGCCGCTAATGTTGCATATTGGCTAGCTCTCCTTGGTGAACGAGTAAAAATATTCGGATGTGTAGGCAATGATATCCTCGGAGAAATGGTCCTAAAGAGCTTAGAGAGTGTTGGTGTTGACACTTCATGTGTTAAAGTATTGAATACAAGTACTAATGTCGCCATAATCTTGTCTGGAGCTGGATCAAAGGTCATGATTAGAGTTCGAAGTGCTGGGAAGGAATGTTTCATGAGCCTAGATAACCTCAGTGACTTAGATATACTACATCTAGGAAGTAATACCCTTGAGTATCTCAGAAAGATCAAGCAAAGATGTCCAGGAGTAAAGATATCATACGATCCAGGCCCTGATGTTCCAACATTAGAAGATATTGCAGGAATTTGGGCTTTTATGCCGAATGAGACTGAGGTAAAAAGGATATTTGGGCATGACTATGAAAACACTTTAAGAGATCTCTCTTATGAGACAATAATCGTTGTAAAAATGTTAGATGGCTCTATAAATTGCTTTATTGACGGGAAGGCCCTTAGTATTAAACCACTTAAAGGGATAAACGTGATTGACACTACAGGATCCGGAGATTCATTTGATGCCGCTTTTATACACGCTATGAGAAGCTCACTAAATATTACTGACTGTCTTAGCTTCTCACTTGTAATTTCTGGAATAAACTCCGAGCACTTTGGTACACGAGCTCCTACTATACCTTGGAAAAGAGTAATAAAGATCCTAAAAGAAAATGGTAAATTGAGCGCTGAGCTGGAGGAGTTTATATGGGAGAAGCTTATGAGGGATATGTCAGATTAGAGGCTAAAGTAGATCCTGAAGAATATATCATAGCAAGGTTTTATCTTGAGTCTGAGAACGTCATCAGAGCACTAAACGCTATAGCCGGAGAAAGCTCAATAGGTACATGGACCGAAGTCAAGACATATAAGCCCGAGATTAAAAGGCTTGGGGCAATAGTATATACGTATGAAAAGCTAAATGAAATGAGTGCTGTTGCAGATGTGGCATATCCACTGAACCTTTTTGAACCGAAAAACGTGCCACAACTACTCAGCGATGTTGCAGGCAATATATTTGGCATGAAAGAAGTAAAAAAGTTAAGATTAATTGACATAAGATTTCCAGAAGATTATCTAAAGGAATTTAAAGGTCCAAGGTTTGGCGTTGATGGCATAAGAAAACTAATCGGAACAGAAACCTCAAGAAGACCTCACATTGGTACTATAGTCAAGCCAAAGGTTGGGCTAGGACCTAAAGAATTTGCAAGGGTAGCATATGAGGCATGGGTAGGAGGAGTAGACTTTGTAAAAGATGATGAAAACCTAACAAGTCAGAAGTTCTGCCCATTTGAGGATAGAGTAATCTATACGTTGGAGGCCATGGACAAGGCTAAAGAGGCTACCGGAGAGAACAAAATGTATTCTCCTAACATAACTGCGCCATATGATGAGATGATAAGGCGTGCTGAGTTTGTAAAAGATCATGGTGGTAACATCGTTATGATAGATGTAATAACTGTAGGATTTTCTGCGCTACAGGCTTTCATGGATGAGGATATAGGGCTTCCAGTACATGCCCACAGGGCTATGCATGCTGCGTTTACTAGAAATAAAAAGCATGGGATCTCCATGCTTGTATTAGCTAAAATACTAAGACTTATAGGAGTTGATCAGCTACATATAGGAGCAATTGTAGGAAAAATGGAGGCTGAGGCCTCTGAGGTGATACTTATAAGAAGATCCCTTCAGGAGGACTTGGATAGGTCAGATGATACCCTAGGGCAAAGATGGCATCACATAAGACCCGTCTTTGCAGTTGCCTCAGGAGGTCTTCATCCGGGGTCTATACCAGCAGTTATAAAGTACCTTGGAAAAGACATCGTTATACAGGCTGGTGGAGGAGTTCATGGGCATCCCAAGGGAACTAGAGCAGGAGCAAAGGCCATGCGAGACGCTCTTGAGGCGTCTCTTAAGGGAATTCCCCTTGAGGAATATCCCTCTGAAGAGCTTCAGGAGGCTATAAGTTTATGGGGCGTAAGATATGAATAAATACATTGAAGAGCTCACAAAATATCTAGACAGAGAACCTCTGGAAAGACTTTTAATGGCATGTGAGGACATAAGGACAATGAGAGTACGAGGTGCTGGAAAAATTGCAAGATATGCCGCAAGAACTCTTAAAGAAACCTGCTTAAATGTGAGATGCAACTCTAGTACAGACTATATAAATGCCGTAAAAAAGATAGCTAGATGCTTAGTAAACACCAGACCTACGGCTGTTTCTCTACCAAACTCTATGAGGTTTATCCTTAACAGGTTATTTGAGGACTATAAATCGGGCATTGACAATGTAGATACCCTAAAAGATCTCACTGCAAAGTACTCAGATAGCTTCATTAAGAACTCTTTAGACGCTGTTAAGACCATTGCAGAGCTTGGTAGCAGGAGAATTAAAGATGGGGATATAATAATGACACACTGTCACTCTACAGTAGCTGTAAAAATCCTACAAAAAGCTTGGGACTCTGGCAAACACATTGAGGTATTTGTAAGGGAGACAAGACCCAGATATCAAGGACACATAACTGCAAAGGCGTTAGCTTCTGCTGGGATTCCAGTGACATTAAT
>QMTU01000005.1 GCA_003663585.1 Thermoplasmata archaeon | reverse complement strand
TAATAGTGGACTCTGCTGCGAGGTATTTTATGAAAGATGTCGATCTTGTAGTCATAGGGGCTGATACTGTTGCTGTAAATGGTGCCGTAATAAACAAAATTGGGACTTCAGAGCTTGCCTTAGTAGCAAAGGAATCCAGAGTTAACGTGATGGTAGGTGCAGAGACGTACAAGTTTGATCCTAAAACAGTTTCAGGAGAACTTGTGAAAATTGAGGAGAGGGATTGGAGAGAAGTCATTAATGAAGAAAAGCTTAAAGTAATAGGGAACATAAAGGTTCGAAATCCTGCATTTGATGTTACGCCGCCACAGTATATAGACATTATAGTGACAGAAAGAGGAGTGATACCACCACAAGCAGCATTCTTAATAATACAATCTGAGTTTAGGATATCGCTACCGCACATTCGAGATCCATGGGAGTGATCTTTCTTTATAGATCATCACCAGAAGGTTAAAAGCCTGCTCTTTAAGGACCTTCAAGCTACTAGGATTTGAATCTGTCTCCTGATATTCCGAGACTCTCCATTAGAAGCTCTTACTCTCTGCCCGAGAAAGATACCCAGGAGGTAATGGTTATGTTTACAGAAAAGATAATAGCAACTATAGGACCTAGTTCTGCAAGTTATGATACACTTAGCAGGATTATAAAAGAAGGAGCTTCATGCATAAGAATAAACTTCAGTCATGGCGATGAAAACTCTTGGAAAAATTATATTAAACTTATAAGGGAAGTGGAGGAGGATCTAGGCAAAATAATTGCAATTATGGGAGATTTAAGCGGCCCTTCTGTGAGAATAGGAAATCTTAAAGAAGATATCATCCTCAAAAAAGGAGAAGAAGCATTCTTTGTATATAAGAACAACCATGAAGAGGGGTCTAAAGAGATACCCCTTCCCATAAAGAAGTTCTTTGAAACAGTATCGGAGGGGGATATACTGCTTTTAGATGATGGACTTATCAGGCTCTCTGTTGAAGAAGTTATAGAAGATTGCGTTAGGTTTAGAGCTCTCACAGATGCTACAATTAAATCTAGAAAAAGTGTTGTAATATTAGGTAAAGATCTTAAACTTCCACCAATAACAGAGAGAGACATGAAAGCTCTAAAAAGCGTTGTAAAAAATGGTGAAGTAGACATATTAGGTCTTAGCTATGTAAAGAGCGTAAGCGATATATCTATGATCAAGGACGTTCTCTCGGAACTTGGCATAGAGGGTATAAAGCTAGCGTCCAAAATAGAGACTAAAAGTGCTGTGAGTAATCTCCATGATATAATAGAACACTCTGACTACGTTGTTGTAGCACGTGGAGATTTGGGCATGCATTTTCCACTTGAGGACGTTCCTAGGCTTCAAAGCAAGATTATCAGAGCAGCATTAGTCCACGGAAAGCCTGTTTACGTAGCTACCCAAGTTCTTGCAAGTATGGTAGAAAGAAGCGTTCCTACAAGGAGTGAAATCGTAGATGTAGTGCATGCAGTATATGAAGGTGTTGACGGCTTCCTCGTAACTGGAGAGACTGCTGTTGGAAAGAACCCCGATAAGGTAGTAAAATGGCTTAGAAAGATCCTAGAGTGCTATAGAGCTGACGTGGAATCCCTTAGATCTAGGATCTTAAAGGAAAGAGAGCGGTTAAAAATAGCAGTAAGCCTTAGGGATAAGTTTGCAGAGGGAATTGTAACCCTATCAGAGAATCTTGGTGCAAAATTAGCTGTTTATACAAAGACTGGAGGGCTTGCAAGAAGGATATCAAAATATAGGCCAAAAGAGCCATTCTATGCAGGATCTTCTGATATAAGGGTACTAAGACAGCTTGCTCCGCTCTATGGAGCGATACCAGTAAAGGTCTCCTCAAGTGATTATTCACAGGGCCTAAAGGAAATGTTCGAGAGACTTAAGACGTTAGGAGAGATATCATATGGAGAAGTAGTAGTGCTTACGTATGGACTCAGAGATGAGCCTAGACACCTCGTGGAGATATTAAAGGTTGTGTAGATTTAGAGCTCATTGATAGAAAGATACAAAAAAGGGTAATAATGTTAGAATATAGTGTGTCCGAATCCCCTCTGCATATGGCGGGGTGGCAGAGGGGCTATGCGACGGGCTGCAGACCCGTTGAGCCGGGTTCGAGTCCCGGCCCCGCCTCCACATTATTGTCCTTATGTGACTATTTCTTCTAGACTATCAAGTTCTGTTGCTCTCTTTATTTCCAGGGCTATTCTCTTTCCAGTACTCATAGGCTGGCGCCATAGAGCATTTCCATATGGATGTCCCAGTGACATATGAATATTTGTGCCACCGCCTATCCTTACAGCAACATCAAAGACATAGAAGTCAAGGTCTTTATCTACGACCATTTGAAGGGTAAATGGTCCTATAACTCCAGGCGGATACTCTTCTCTCGTGACTCTAATAAACCTTTCGGCAATTTCAAAGACCTTATCTAAAAGAGACTCCCTTAGAGTTGCTGTAGAGTGCCCACATACTATGTATTCAGGAATTTTCTGAGATTCTGGAAGCTTTAGCTGTTCCTCTGCAGGAAGTCTTACAAAGCCATCTAAGTCTGTCTCAAATCTCCAATCCACTCCAAGCAGTTCTATTTCATCATCTATTGGACTGTAAAACATATCAGCATTGAAAACAGGCCCTAAAATGTATCTTTCTATCCTAGCTCTTTTTAAGTCCTCTTCAGTTATTATCCCTCGATCTATTAGGTCTTTAGACTTCTCAAGGAACTCCTCATAGCTTGTGACTGTAAAAAAGCCTCTTTCAAGCTTCTTCTTTGCGTGGGGCATTTTCACGATTGTTAAAACTTTTATTTCCTCAGGAGTCACTTCTTCAGGATGCGGTATTTTTGCCTTTTTAAGAAGCTCATAATAGTTTTCCTTTAGACTCCTCTCCTCAATCTTAAGCAAGAACCTATTGCCAAACATTGGCACCTTAAACTTCTTTTCTATATTCTCAATTCCTACATAAACTACAAAGCTCCTATTTGGGACAAATATCGTGTTTTCATCTATAAGCTCGTTTTGGATGTTCAGTATATCCTTAAACCTTTCTAAAACATAGACCTTGTCTATTACTCCCTTCTCAAGACCATCTTGAGTCTTTTTCCTAATAAAGTACTTCTCATACGTTCTTTCTCTACCTTTCTGACATATTACTATTGTTCTTAGCCCTAGATCCCTTGCTCCGTCACATATATCTAAAGCAGAGTGACTTCCTATAGTTCCAACAGAGATCTTGTTTTTGTTATATTTACCTACAGTAGATCTCATATCCTCAACACGTATCACTCTGATCACCCCTAAAGTAGAAGGATATTAAATTTTCTCCCTAATTTTTGCCATTCTTTCGATGCGTTTTCTAATTGTCTCAAGCTTTCCTATGTCTTTACGCCACCTGAACCCCTCACCAGTCACTCCATAAATTATTGCATTTTCAACAGAGCTTTCAGCTTTGATAATATCTGGATGTGTGGAATATATTGCTAACGCTCTAGATCCTAACATTTCAAGTTTAGAACCTTTCTCAATCACAGAAGCATAGGCTATGCCTGCATTGAACTCCTTGATAATATCCTCAGCAACTCTGAGCCATCCTGGTGTTTTTTCAATAGGATACCCCTTTGGGACTATGTATTTCACTACACTGGACTCGTTCCTAAATACTACCGTACTTAAGGTCCTGTCCACGATCTGCTCAAACACTCTACTTAGATCATCATGTAATAAAGGAATTACATTTATTGCCTCTGGATCACCAAACCTCGAGTTAAACTCAATGAGCTTTGGTCCTGTGGCATCTACCATGAACTGTCCATATAATATTCCTTTGTACTCCACTCCCTCTTTCTTTAATGCCTTTATTATCCCCCCCATGCACTTCTTAGCTATTTCTAGGTCTCTATCTGTGAGAAAAGGAAGCTTATGATCAGGCATAGAGTACGATCCCATGCCACCAGTTTCCGGTCCCTGATCATCTTCAAACGCATGTGGATGGTCCTGAACAAGAGGCATGAAGGACATGTGAGTGCCGTCCACAAATGCCTGAAGTGTGAATTCTTCACCGTCTGTCCTCTCCTCTATTAGTACTCTCTTTAATCCCCCGATATTCTTTTCAAAGATTTCATCGACGTACTTCTTAGCTTCCTCATTGTCCTTTAATGTAACTCCAACAACGCGTACTCCCTTGCCACCTGTGAGGCCTGCAGGTTTAACAACAACAGGCTTTCCGTAGTCATCTATGAACCTCTTAGCATCCTCTGGATTATCGAATGACATTGAGAGCTTTGATCCAGGGATGTTATATTTTCTCATGAGGTCTCTAGCATAAGATTTGTCCCATTCTATTTTTGCCGCATCTCTCTTGGGTCCAACTGTTGGAAATCCACTTTCCTCAAGGGCGTCTACGACGCCAGCAGCTAACGGGTTCTCTGGCCCTATCACCACTATGTCTGGATCCACCTTCTTCGCATACTCCACCATGCTTTCTATGCTACTAGATTTTCCAATAACATAATCTTTTGAGAGTTTTTTTATTCCAGGATTCTCATGGAACATGTATGCATATACATCGGACGTCTCTGACAATGCCTTTACGATTATGTATTCTCTACCTCCGCTTCCTATAACGAGGAATTTTAATTTCTCCATGTTCAGTCACCTCTATTGGATATATTCCAGTGAAACATCCGCTACAAACTTCCTCTTTCCCTAGAGCTTTCTTAAGACCCTCTATTGATAGATAATAGAGTGATGTTGCTCCTATAGCATCTCTTATCTCCTCTAGACTTTTTCTATACGCAATAAGCTCCTCATGTGTTGGAAAATCTATTCCAAAGTAACATGGGTTCCTTATAGGTGGAGATGCTATCCGCACGTGAACTTCTTCGGCACCAGCGTCAAAAAGCATTTTAACTATCTCTTTCATGGTATTTCCTCTTACAAGGCTATCATCCACGAGATATATCTTTCTCCCCTTTACCACGTCCTCTATAGGCGAGAGCTTAAGCCTCACACTGACCTTTCTTAAGGAGTCATCTGGAAGTATGAACGTGCGCCCCAGATATCGATTCTTTATTAGCCCCTCTTCCATGCGTATTCCAAGACATGAGCTAAAACCCTTTGCAGCAGCCCTTCCTGAATCAGGAACAGGAATTACTAGATCAGCAAGGGGTCTCTTAAAACGCCTGAGTTCCTCTTCAGCAAGTATTTCTCCCATATGAACCCTTGCTCTGTAGACGTTAACTCCCGAGATCACAGAATCTGGCCTGGCAAAGTATACATATTCAAACACACATATTCTCTCAGAGTCTTTATTTCCCTCAGACAGTATTTTGACTTTACCACTATGTTCTATTAGTATGCTTTCTTTTGGAAGAAGTTCTCTGTAAAATTGATCCTTTCCCATTATAGCGTTGAATGCACATGACTCAGATGATATCGCTATATCATTTTCATTTGATATTGCTATTGATAGCGGTCTTATACCGTATGGATCTTTGGCGGCTAACACATCTCCCCCATCTATCAAGGCTATGAATGCATATGATGCCTTGAACCTTTCAAATATGGAATTTATTGCTTCTCTCAGCCCATACTCCCATATAGAATATGCTAAATATCCGGCTAGTATACCGCTATCGAGATCAAAAACAGTCCTTACGCCGTAAGAGGCTAGATCTCCTCTATAAAAGTACGCATTAGGAATCGTTCCATTATGAGCAAGATACAACTCAAGATCCCTGTATTTAGCACGTACTGGCTGTATAAATACCCTACTGCTTCCTCCATATGTGGAATACCTAACATGGCCAATAGCTGGACTGGCACCATCTTTTTCCTTGCCGATATATCTAAGGACATTTTGGACTAGCCCATGTGTTTTATATTCTATGAATCTTTCATTCTTCCAAGCAACTATTCCTGCAGACTCTTGTCCACGATGCTGAAGAGCAATTAAAGATAAATACACCTTTTCAACAGCATTGTCTCCAATATACGCTGCTATACCACATTTCTCACCAACGTATGGCATAAGCCTCCTCAAGCCTCCTTATAGGCAGATCAACGCAGAAGTCGTTAACCTCAAAGTAGAATGATGATGAGCTTGAGGTCTTCCCAATGGCAATTCCTCCTGTTATCTTCAATACATCTTCAACGTGTTCCTCTGGTACCTCAAGAATATATCTAGCATGAGACTCTGAAAATGCAAATATATCTCCTCTAAGATTTGATCTTATTGCCACTTCTATGCCCTTTTTACCCATTATAGCCATTTCTGCAACAGCAGTAATGATCCCTCCATCAGAGACATCATGTACTGATAGAACCATTCCCTTTCTTATGCACCTAAGAACATTTTTGCTATTTGTCTTCTCCTTCTTGTATCTAACCCTTGGAACTGATCCATATCCGTGTAGTCCCAGGATCTTTAGATATTCACTACCCCCTAGTTCATTGTAGGTATCTCCCACTAGAACTAAAATGCTATTTGTTTTCTTTAATGAGGGCGTCATTATGTGTCTTATGTTAACTTTCCCAAGCATACATACCACAAGGGTAGGCCAGATTTTTCCGCTAGGAGATTCATTGTAGAGACTGACATTTCCCCCAACTACTGGAACTGAAAACGCCCTTGCAGCATTACCTAGCCCTCTAACAGTCTCTCGAAATTCCCAGTAAGATATAGGGTTATTTGGATCACCAGCGTTTATATTATCAACTATTGCCAATGGTTCACCACCAACAGCAGTTATATTTCTATATGCCTCAGCTACTGCACCTTTAGCTCCTTCATATGGATCTATTGATGCGTAGTCAGCACAGCTGTCCAATGTAGCAGCCACACCCACCTCACTTGTGATCTTAAGCACTGTTGCATCAGCTCCTGGCTTGATGACGGTTCTAGTTTGTACCTCATAGTCGTACTGCTCATATATCCATTCCTTTGAGGAAACATTAGGATTTCTAAGAACTTTTACTAAAGATTCCTCTAATGACGGGGGCTCAAACTTTAAATCTTTGGAAAAATCCTTTGTCCTGGGTTTTGTAGGATGTCTTTGTATTGGAACATTTACTAGGATTTCTACTGGTAAGTCCACTATTTTCTTTCCCTTGTACTTAACGATAATTTTTCTTTCAGGAATGCTTCTACCAATTACTGCCCATTGAATATCGTACTTATTCAATATGGATATTACTTCCTCAAGGTTATCATAACTAGTTGCCAGTAGCATTCTCTCCTGAGACTCTGAGATTAATATCTCGTATGGACTCATGTTCTCCTCTCTCAGTGGAACTCTATCTAGCTCTATAACGGCCCCAATGCCACCTTTTCCGACCATCTCTGAAACTGCGCACGTAAGCCCTCCCCCTCCCAGATCTTTTAGAGCACACGCAAGACCTCTGCTGAAGATCTCAAGCGAAGCATCTATGAGAAGTTTTTCAGTCAGTGGATCTCCGATCTGAACTGCGCTTCTATCTTCTTCAATAGACTCCTCATCTAGTGTCTCGGAGGCAAAGCTTACACCATGTATACCATCTCTCCCAGTTCTGTTCCCATAAAGAACAAGCGCACTGTCTGGCTTATTAAGGACACTTGGAACAATCCTATTAACAATCCCTATACAAGCAACATTAACTAAGGGGTTTTCGTTATAACATGAGGAGAACTTAGTCTCACCACCAACAGTAGGAACGCCTATTCTATTTCCGTAGTCAGATATCCCCTTAACAACCCCAAGAATGTGAAACCATGTACGTCTTTTATCTAGATCACCAAAGTGAAGAGAATCCAGGAGTGCTATAGGCTGAGCCCCCATGCTTAATATATCTCGCACTATTCCACCTATTCCTGTTGAAGATCCTCCATAAGGATCTACCGCAGAGGGATGATTATGACTTTCTATTTTAAAAGCTATGTATATGTCATCTGCAATTCTTATTATCCCAGCATCTTGCCCTGGACCTACTACAACGTGTCTCCCACTAGATCTCAAAAATCTCCTTATAAAGGATCTTGAAGATTTATATGATACATGTTCGCTCCACATAACGTCTATCATTGCCCACTCTACATCATTTGGATTTCTTCCAAGCTTTTTAATTATCTTGGACTTTTCATCATCTGTTAGGTTTCTGACAATGTATTCTCTCATTTAGCTATCACCTTCTTAGGTATTCGATCAAGGATTTAAACATTCTAAGACCATCACTTCCTCCAAGAGCATCCTCTGATGCCCTTTCAGGATGTGGCATAAGACCCAATACGTTTTCTCTGGCACTTATTATGCCTGCTATATTCATGTAGGAGCCATTTGGATTTGCGTCTTCTGTAACATTTCCACAAGAATCCGCATATTGTAGGACTATTAATCTCTTGTTAAATCCACTGCTTGGAATGTATCTTCCCTCCATGTGTGCTATAGGCATCCTTATGACCTCTCCTTCATCATAGAGTTGAGTAAAAGGAGTGTCATTACGAACTACCTTCAGATAAACCCATCTACATATGAACCTAGCACTCTTGTTTACAGTAAGAGCCCCAGGAAGCATGCCAGACTCTACTAAAACCTGGAACCCATTACATATCCCAAGAACCGGCATTCCATCCTCTGCAAGCTCTTTTATGGTCTCAGTCATTTTAGTTCTCGCAGCTATAGCCCCAGCTCTTATATAATCTGCGTAGGAAAATCCTCCTGGAATCACTATAGCATCAACCTTCCACATCTCCTTGTAATCCTTATACCATATTCTCTTTGGACTCGCCCCAGCAAGTTTAACAGCTTTGTATACGTCAACATCACAGTTAGTTCCAGGGTATACAGGAATCCCTATAGTTACTACCATCTCATAGCTCCTCCAACTCATATTTATAGTTGTTCACTACAGGATTTGCCAGAAGATGCCTGCACATTTTCTCCACAACTTCTTCAGGATCCTTATCACACTTAAACTCAATAATGTACATTTTTCCGGATTTGACTTCTGAAACGTCAAATCCTAAAGATATCAAAGCCCTTCTTACAGTCTCTCCTTCAGCGTCGAGAATCCCTTCCTTGAGCGTTATATAAATCATTGCTTTATATCTTGACATTTCTTATCCTCTCCAACGCCTCCAAATACGCCTTTCTTACATCTCCAAGGTCGAACCTGAAGACATCTTTGTCTAATGATCTCATTGTTTCTTTATCCCAAAATCTACATGTATCTGGACTAATTTCATCTCCAAGAAGAATTTTCCCATCTTTGTAGTATCCAAACTCTAACTTGAAGTCTGCAAGTATTATTCCAACGCTCTCAAGGGCTTTTGTTAGAATTTCGTTTACTCTTAATGCTTTATCTTCAATTTCTGATATTGTATCCTCTGATATTCCATAGAGTCTTGCATGATAACTGTTTATCATAGGATCACCGAGTTCATCATTTTTATAGTAGAGCTCTACTATAGGAAATGGTAATTTACTTTTTTCCTCCAGTAATACTCTCCTTCTTAAGCTTCCAGCAACGTAGTTTCTAACAACAACCTCAAGAGGAATCATCTCAAGCTTCTTAACAACCAACGTTTTCTCATCTTTTCTTGACAGGAGATGTGTATTAACTCCATGTTTTTCAAGAAGCTTAAATAGTATGTATGATATTTCAGCGTTTATAGCGCCCTTTCCGTCAAATGATGATCTTTTTTTGCCGTTAAATGCTGTAAGAGAGTCCTTAAAGGTCATTTCTGCTATGTCTCCAATAATCTTCATAATTTTTGCTTTCCCTTCATATATTATAGGCTCAGAAGTCATACAAACACACCATTTGTATTCCTATTTTCAATTTGATGTATAAAGTCTAAATATTAAATCATTTATTTTTAAAAATATTTGTACAAAAACTAACGTGAGTTACGGAATACTACCTAAGAGATTCTCAATGCAAGAAGGATGTCTAAATAAAAGCATAAAAACAATATTTGTAATGAGATTTCACACTATAAGTTAAGAAGGGGTAGGCAAGATGAGAAGGACACATCAGATAAAGATCGCCTTCATAGTAATTATAGCAATAATAATGATGCTGTCAGTGATTCTTACAGAGTATTTTTTTACACAGGGTAGTAGCCCTACCCCAAGCCCTGAAGTTTCATTTATATACAACCCATACAGGTCAGTTATTTATCAGATAGTCACTGATAGATTCTTTGACGGTAATCTTTCAAATGACCAGCCATATTACAACCCTAGGAGCTTATACATGTATCACGGTGGCGATTTTGAGGGGATAATCAAGAAACTAGACTATCTTAAGGATCTTGGGATAGGTGCTATCTGGATATCTCCACCATTTGATAACGTTAACAAGCTCATAGGAAATGTGGCTTCATATCACGGCTACTGGCCTAGAGATTACACAAAGCCTGACGAACATTTTGGAACTTGGAATGACTTCAAAAGACTATGCAGTGAAGCTCACAAAAGAGGAATAGCCGTAATAATAGATGTAGTTCCAAATCATACAAATCCATATGATATGGGAGAGTATGGAGCTCTTTATTACTTCGGGAGATTAGTAACTGCCTATATTACAGATAAGTACTCATATAACTCATACGAGGGAAGTTATCAGGGAATTTTTCATCATAATGGAAACATAGGAGGACAAGAGTGGGACATACCATGGAATACAAGATACAAAAATCTCTTTAACCTTGCAGATCTTAATCAAATGAACAACGCTGTCGACAAGATGCTAAAGGATTCCCTCAAAATGTGGATAGTTAATGGGAGCTCCGGAATAAGAATTGACGCTGCTAAACACATGGATCCAATGTGGCTTAGAAGCTATTACGCAGAGGCTATAAAAATAGCTCCTGTGTTTTCATATGCTGAGTGGTATATAACATCTGTAAGGGGTTCTCTCCTATACTGGGATGCTCTTAGGCTTCAAGAAATTGGTGGAGTGGCAATATTGAATATACCTCTAAGGGGAAGTATTGTCCAAGTTTTTGCACACGGTCGTTCATTTGAGCTCCTAAATAATGAGCTTACTACAGAGCTTAATGATCTAAAGTATGATTACTTGCTTGTTAACTTCCTTGATAATCACGATCTCCCAAGATACCTTAAGGAGGGTGGAAACATTACTACAATGCATATGGCTATGGCTTTTGTTATGACAATCCCTGGAGTACCTGTGGTATACTACGGCGATGAGATATACTTAAGGTACAATGGAAGTGGTTCAGGTGATCCATATAACAGACTTCAGATGGTGTTCACTAAGGAGAATAATAAAACAACAATGGCTAGACTTATAAAAGAGCTATCAAAACTTAGAAGGATATCAGACGCCCTTGCATACGGAAAATTTAAGACAATCTATGTGGACAATGACGTCTATATATACGCAAGAGATCTCCCATGGGAAACAATCATTATAGCGCTTTCAAGAACTAACAGAAGCATTGAAGTGCCCTTAAACTCGCTTAAGATACCTAATGGTGTATATAAAGATTATTTAGGAGGGCTTCTTGGAGGAACCACTGCCACTGTTACTAATAATACCCTAAGTGTAAGCATGTCTCCTTATACGGTCTCCATATGGTACATCAAAAAAGAGCAAAGTCTTAGATCTCCATATATTGGGGCATCTTTGCCAAACCTTGTAATTCCAGGAGCTAAGCTTATAATATTTGGCAGAGGATTCAACCTGTCTACTAATGTATTAATTAAAACTGATCTTGGAGACTACACCCCTAAAATACTTCTTAAGAACAACAGCTATATTCTCCTACAAGTTCCTACAAACCTAAACTCGAGAAGGCAGTTTGTAAGCGTAATCGTAGCAAGCTCTTCAGGAAAATCAAGCATAGAACTTCCATTCAGGGCACGAGATGCCAGACCAATAGTTTTAAGGATTAAGGACGTTCCTAAAGATTTCATTACGGGATTTAAGTACATATTTATAAGCACTGATCTAGGAGAACTAGAAATACCTATCCCTACAATGATCTCTAGTGATGGTACAATATTTGCTATTCTTGATGTTAGACCATCTCAAAACGTTAGAATAAACATATACACAGGTTACTACTCTGGAGGGAGCCTCAAATATCTCGGAAGCATCTATATATCCACGCAGGATAAGTACGTCTCAATCTCACTCAAAAATCTTAGCACATCATAGCATGAACACAAGTAAGCTTGAGTTTCAACTCATATTTTATTTGACATTCAAGAGCATGCTAATGATGATCCTTTGGTATACTCGGAATAGGCGGAGAATTTGATAGAATAAGTATTCGAGACTATGATGATATGTGATTTCTAAAAGCTAGTTTAGCATATCTAACAGCGTACTTTTAGGGGTGAAGTACTTGAGCTTAAGGATTGAAGATCACCCACTCTTGGACTTTTCGGATAAAAGAAAAAAGCCAGTTAAGTTTTACTTTAACGATAGAGAATACAAGGGTTATGAAGGAGAGCCAATAGCAGTTGCACTATATGCAAATGGCGTTAAGAAGCTCTCAGAGTCACCAGTTAAGCACAGAAGTAGAGGTCTCTTCTGTGCTATTGGCAAGTGCGCTTCATGTAGAGTAGTAGTCAACGGAATTCCAAACATAAGGGCATGCCAAGAACCTGTCCGAGAAGGCCTTAAGGTAAGGTCGTCAAAGGGCCTTGAAAAGCTTGAGATAAAAGAGAGCTCACCTCCAAGAATTAGCAGGCCGGAGGAGATAGAGACTGAGATACTGATTATAGGTGCAGGTCCTGCAGGCGCTATAGCTGCTATAAAAGCAGCTGATATGGGTGCAAAAGTACTTCTCGTAGATTATGCATCAAGGATTGGTGGACAGCTCATAAAACAAACGCACAAGTTCTTTGGATGGAGAAAATACTATGCGGGCTATAGAGGAATAAAAATAGCAAAAATCCTTGAGGAGGAGATAAGAAAAAGAGCAAACATAGAGGTATGGCTAAACTCTCCAGTAGTTGGATACTATGAGGGAAATATATTTGCAGTTCTCAAAGATAAAAGAAAGATAGTTTATGTAAAGCCAAAGAAAGTGATTATAGCACCAGGGGCTGTTGAGAGATTTGCTATTTTTGAGAATAATGATCTTCCTGGTATAATGGGTGCAGGAGGGGCTCAAACTCTTATGAACGTTTGGGGAGTGAAGCCTGGAGAGAGAGTACTTGTAGTTGGATCAGGAAATGTAGGCCTAATAGTATCATATCAAATGGCACAAGCAGGTATAGAAGTCAAAGCAATAGTTGAGGCTCTTCCTTATATTGGTGGCTATTTTGTTCACGCTGCAAAGGTTAGAAGGCTTGGAATACCCATACTTACCAAGCATACGATAATACGAGCTGAGGGGACTGAAAGCGTTAAAAAAGCAATAATTGCAGAGATAGATGAAAAATGGAGGCCAATCCCTGGTACGGAAAAGGAGTTCATCGTAGATGCTATAATAGTTGCTGTTGGAATGTACCCAGATACTACCCTCACAAGGATGATGGGTATCACTCATAAGTTCGTTAAAGAGCTTGGCGGGTTTGTTCCTCTTAGAAAGCGCACACTTGAAACAACAAGAGAGGGAGTGTATATAGCAGGCGATGTCAGTTGTATTGAGGAGGCTTCCACGGCATTAATGGAGGGAATAATTGCTGGAATAAATGCTGCTAAGAGCTTAGGCTATAATAACCCAGTTCTTGAAAATGAGGCTCAGGAGGCCATTAAAGATCTTGAGAAATTTAGATCAGGTCCTAGGTATGCACACATAAAGAGAGCACTTGAGAATGTTATAATATAGGGGGGATTTCTGTGAGCTGGAGAGAAAGAGGGTTCGTGACACTTGAGGAAATAAGTGAGTTCATTCCTTCAGAGGAATATCTAAGGAGGCATCCAATACCGATAATTGAATGCGTTGAGGAGATCCCCTGTACTCCATGTTATGAGATTTGTCCAACTAAGGCTATTCAAATGGAAGACCTAAACGCAATTCCAAGACTTGATCCTGAAAAATGCACAGGATGCCTACTATGCGCTCAAATATGTCCAGGACTTGCCATATTTCCAACACACTTTCACAAGGAAGGCTTTGCAAGGGTTTATATACCATATGAGTTTCTCCCTGTGCCCAAGGTAGGTGATCGAGTGCAAGTCCTCAACAGAGAGGGAAAACCTGTTGGAGAAGGAACAGTGTTCTTTGTTCTTCAAAGGGAGAAATCTTTAGGGGACACTGTTCTCGTGGGTGTTGAAGTTCCTAGGGAGATAGCATTTGAGGCTCGTCATATAAGGGTGATGAACAGATGAAGATCGTTTGCAGGTGTTATGATATAACTGAAGAGGAAATAATAGAGACCATAAAAAAATACAATATAACGTCGCTTGAGGAACTTAAAAGAATACTAAATGTCGGCATGGGAGAGTGCCAAGGAAGGACCTGTATTCCTATAATAATATCAATAATGAGCAGAATTCTTGGAAAGTCTCCAGATGATATTGAAGTTCCAAAGCCTAGACCTCCTGCATTTACCGTTAGACTTGGCGATTTTATAGGTGATGAGGATGCTCATAAGTAATGAAAAATATGACGTGATAATAATTGGAGCTGGATCAATCGGACTCATGACTGCTTATCATTTTCTAAAGATGGGTGGAAAAAGTGTTATTGTGCTAGAAAAAGGATATCTAGGATGCGGATCTACAGGACGATGTGGAGGTGGCATTAGGGAGCAATGGGGATCTCCTGAGAACATAATTCTCGCAAAGAAATCCATAGACATTTGGGAAAAGCTCCCTAAGGAACTTGAGGATGACTTAGAGTTCCATCAAGGAGGGTATCTTATCTTGGCATTTTCAGAGGAGGAGGCAGAAACTCTAAAGCAGAACGTGCATTTACAACATAAGTTTGGCATTAACTCAAAGATTCTAACTCCAGAAGAAGCCAAGGAAATAGTTCCAATATTAAACACATCAGGAATAGTCTTAGCGACATATAATAAAAGAGACGCTAAGGCAAGCCCTTTTAGAACTTTATTTGCCCTCAAGAAAAAGATAGAAGAAATGGGAGGAAAAGTACTAACTCATACTGAGGTTATTGGATTCAAAGTAAAGGGAAAAGAAGTAAAAGAGGTAATTACTACTAGAGGATCACTTAAGGCTAATCTCGTAGTGAATGCAACAGGTGCTTGGTCTAAAATCATAGGCAAAATGCTTGGAGAGAATCTACCTGTAGAGCCCTATAGACATGAAATTATGGTCACAGAGCGCCTATCACATCTTTTTGATCCTATGGTTATATCGTTTAGCAAGGGAATTTACTTCCAGCAGATGCCTAGAGGGGAAATCATTGGAGGAATAGGAAATCCCGAGGAGAAGCCAGGGTTCTTCATACAACCTACCTCGTGGTTTCCCTATCACTTCGCAAAGACTTTAATAGAAATAGCGCCTGCACTAAGACACGTTAGGATGTTAAGACACTGGACTGGGTACTATGAGGTTACGCCTGACGCAAAGCCAATAATAGATTATTCAGAGGTTATAAACAACGTAATTCATGCAACAGGATTCAGTGGACATGGATTTATGGTATCACCTATGGTTGGAAAGATTGTAGCAGAAATGCTCTTAGGAAAGAGTCCATCAATAGACATTGAGCCATACTCTATAAGAAGATTTAGAGAGGGGAGAATAGTAAGAGAGACGGGAGTTGTGGGCTAAAGTACTTAATTATCTAATTTTTATTATTTTCTTTAGTGTCCCTAGAAGCTAATATGTGCACAGTTTCAAGACCTACAAGAATAAGCCTGTCTATATATTTTCTCCAAGTTTCCTCTGAGATCTCCCTTCCCGCCTCATTTATTGCAAGAAGTATAGCTCCTGCTCTAAGCCCTTTTATTGAAGCTATTGTAAACAATGTGGATGCTTCCATCTCGACCGAGAGAACTCTCTTTCTTCTCCAAAACTCTACATAATCTCCCTCTGCATAGAACGCATCATTACTCCACACAATTCCTACGTGGTATGGAACACCAAGCCTCTCCGCGGCCTCTATGGCAGCATTTACTACTTCTATTGATGCTACTGCTGGATATTCTGGAGGAGCATAATACTTTGACGTCCCATCTCCCCTAACAGCAGCAGTTGCTATGATTATGTCGCCTATTTTTATGTTTTTTTGTATTGTTCCTGTTGTTCCTATTCTTATTAGCGTGTGTGCTCCTATTCTTGCAAGCTCCTCAACAGCAATAGCAGTACTAGGACCACCAATACCAGTACT
>QMTU01000004.1 GCA_003663585.1 Thermoplasmata archaeon | reverse complement strand
CTTCAAAATATTCTGAGGGATTGTATGAGCATTATAATTGACAGTAGAGAGGCCAACCTCTCTAAGACAATATACGAGAAGCTGTGCAAAACATTCGATGTGCAAGTTCTTTACTTGCCTGCAGGAGATTATTTGTTAGCTGATAGCGTAGCCATAGAGAGAAAGACTGGAGCAGGCTTCTACTCTGACTTGATCAGCGGTCGCTTGTGGGAGCAGCTTAACAAGCTTTGCGAATGCTACCAGAAGCCTATTGTCCTCATAGAAGGCTTGGAGTACAATGGCAGGCTCAGAGAAGCAGCTTCAGTGTGCAGAGCGGGCATATCGACTATATTGCTTCATTGGAGGAAAATCCGCTTGCTGTTCACTAAAGACGAGAATGAAACTGTGTACTACCTTAAGTATTTAACCAGCAGAATAAGCAATCCTAAGAAGAAAATCTATGTTCCTCCATTCGTTAAGAAAAGCAGGAAGCCCAGCGAAATAAGATCTTATATGCTTCAGTGTATTTCAGGGATAGGCCCTAAAGCTGCTCAGAGAATTCTAGAGAAATTTCCTACTTTGGAGAAACTGTGCTTAGCCAAAGAAGAAGACTTGAAGAAAGTAGTCCCTAGGAGTAAACTCCCTATTTTAGTAGAAGTAATAAAAGGTGAGAGGTGATATCTTGAAGAAAATAGATAAGTGGCTAGCTAAACTAGCCAAAGAAAGAAATTTAGAATTAGAAAGATTGAGGGAAGAATATGCATTGATAAGAAGTGATTTAGAGAAACGAGGCATGAAAGGGGATTTGAATGCCATAGCAAAGAATATGCTCATGGTCAAGTACAGAGAATACAAAACTCTTAAGAGAAAGAGGAAGTATCCACTAGAGAACTTTGTAGGCTTCAAGATAGGAGATGTAGGCTTAACTGATGATGCTCAGAGAATGAGAGAGTGGGCCAGGTATGTTGTAGACAGGTACGGCTTGGAGTATGCAAAGCAGCAAGGCTTAGTTGAAGAGAGAGAAGATGAAATAGTAGTCTTAGACACAAGGAAGACAATATTCGGCAGAGAGAACAAGAACTATGGTAAGCCGTTGCCTCCAGACTTGAAGCTCAGGCGGAGAGACTTGATATTCTTAGCGAAGAAAGCTGACGACGAGGAGTTCATGTTTACAAGGATCCAGACTAAAGACAACAAGCTTGCAGTGGCTTGGGGAGATGTGCCATTCCATGTGCCTGTGTCTTTTACAGCTGCTGTGCAAACTGCTGATGCTTCCGGGTATTTGCTTTCAAGTTCCAGCGCTAAAGCTACAATGACTGTTTTCAGGGAGATAAAGGAGAAGTGGGATGTCTACAAGATTTTCAAGAAGTGGGCAGACGAGAATTTGACTCCTATACGGGATGCTCTGAAGTTCCATGAAGCAACAAAAGATGCTTGGGACCGCTGGATACTCCTCAAAGGAATAGTGGCTTCTATAAACTTCGAGAATGAGACTTACCGTGGCATACCAGCTACTTTAGTGGACACTGAGACAGGCTACAGCGCTGAAGACTCAATACTGTTCTACATACCTGACCACTTGAAAGTAAACTTTGGCGTGTACAGCGAAATCTACTTATTGGGCAAGACTAGAGGAATCCAAGAAGTAGACGAAGAGACTGGAGCAAAATTCACTGTAGACGTCACTGTTGATGCTTGGGGATTCTTCCCTGTCCCAGGCAAGAGCACTGAGCCTCAAGAGAGCTTGCTCGAAGAAGAGGGAGAAGAGGAGATTAAAGGCTTCATACCAGCTGAGTGAGAATATGCCTGGGCATCCCAGATTCTACATACTCTTGCAGGAAATAAAAGAACTACATAACAAAAAGAATGCTGACTACTCAGAAGAAGGGAATCCTCTGAGCAACTTCTACGAGTGCGAGAAATTTGGTATACCTGCATGGAAAGGCTGCTTAGTCAGGATAAGCGATAAAACCAGCAGAATCTTCAGGCTAGCTGCCAAAGGCAAAGCAGAAGTCAAAGAAGAGAGCATTATCGACACTCTCAAAGATTTAGCTGTCTACAGCTTAATATGCATAATACTCTACGAGCAAGCTTGTGGTGAAAATGTTGAAGCCTCAAGCTAAAGATTTGCCCGACAAGCCTGTAGAAATTGTTCACGGCTACTTGGTTATCTACCCAGACTTGATGGATCTCTTTGAGCACTACACTGTGGAGTGGGATAATCAAAAGCTCAGAGTGTGGAAGACTAAAGTCAACGTTGAGGTCTTGGATTCTCAGCATACTCCGCTCCTCATTCTCCCTCTCTCCATGAAGCTCAACGAGACTTTGCAGTTCGGTGACTACATTGCTGGTAAATCAGATCTAGGAGTAATAAGCATAAACAAGCTTAGCTAAGTAAAGTTTAGATTTTACATAAGCAAATAAGAGGGATTACATGAAAATAAAAACAGAGCCTAACCGAGTAGTAGTTACTCTAGACAAGCCGGCAAATCAGATTTTCGTGTACCCAAAAGGGGAAATACAAGTTAAGCAGGACAGAGTAGGCAGAGTTTATTTGAAATTCATAGCGAAGGAGGTAAAGAAATGATAGAAGTTACATGCCCATATTGTAAAGGAACAGGCAAAATAGAAAAACCTATAGATGAAGCAACTCCGTTGGAGCTAGCAGAATCAGCTCATGCAGAAGCATGTGAGCTCTGGAGAAAATACGACGACATGGCAAGTTTAGTAGCAATGCTATATGCGCTTAAAGAAAAGTTAAAGAAAGAAATCGCTAGGAGGTGAAACCTTGACAGAAACAGTTAACGTAGAAAAAGAAGAGGAAGTAGAGTACCTTGGGTACGCAGATGAATGGCTCGACAACCTCATAAACGACGTCAAGCCGATACTAGCTAAAATAGCTGAGGACACATTTACAAGGTACAGGCAGATAGGGAAAATGATTCTGAAGTCAGGCTACAAGAAAGGGCAGTGGAAATCAAAGCACAAAAGAAAATTCATCAAAGAATTAGGAATCAGCGGCTCAACATTCAGCTTGTTTGTGCGCTTAGCTGAGATAAGCGACAAAGAGTTCAAGAAAATCAAGGACACTTACAGCTCAGTAAACGAGTGGTACCGGAGAGGAAAGCCTAAGCAAATCAGCGATGAGCGGAAAGCTTTGCTGAGCAGCTTGATAGAGAACTTCCCTGAGCAGAGCCAGGAGATAAAAGAGATCCTGAGGACGGAGAAGCCTTACTTAAAGGAGAAGGACTTAGGAGAGTTCTCAAGGAAAGTCTTCCTAGGCAATCAAACTCCTATGGAAGCATTTGTTAAATACTACTACTTAACCAGCGATTCAAAAATTAAACTGCCTATGTGGATACTGGTGGGCTTCCAGATTTACTTGGAGAAAACAGGGTTGGATCAAGACTTAGACGCTACAATATTCTCAGTGCTTAACGACATCCTCTTAGACGAAGGAATAACCCAAGACGAAATAGAGAAAGCAGCTAAGAACATGCTCAGATCAGAGTGGGGAATCCAGTGAAAGTCTCAATAATAAACGCTGTATACTACCCTATTAAAGGGAGAGCTTTTGAACCTGCTAGGCCTGGAGTAGCATTAATAGGCAGAGATGTAGAGACTAAAGCTAAAGTCTACTATGCTTGCTCTGTTGATCCGCACTTCTACATTGAGGACTGGGTGCTCAAAGGAGCTGATTTAGCAGCATTAAAGAAGCTTGGAGCGAAAAAGATTGAGTACAGCACTAAAAGGACTTTGTCTAATCGGCTTACCAGAAAAATTAGCGTGCGTAAATGCTCAAACGTAGATGAGATATTGACTTACTTAAGGAAGGTCTACAGAGCCAGAGCTTACGAAGCTGACTTAGCCAAAGTTTCTGGCTTGCCAATAAGGTTCCTCACAGAGCACCACTTAACCAGCGGCTATGAAGTCAAAGACGCTGATATATACCCGGCTGATGTTGAGCCTGTACTCAGATACTGGCTCTTTGACATAGAGTGGATAAGCTCCAGAGCTGCCTCTGTGGACGCTAAGAGAGACGAGCCTATAGTCCTGTTCTCTTGGTACGACAACTTTGACGACAGAATATTCACTGTGTACTGGCATGAAAGAGATTTCCCAGCTCTCTCTAATTTCCATGAAGTCTACAAAGCCAAATGCGAAAAGGAGCTCCTCTATGAAGTGCAGAAAAGCCTTGAAGAGCAGAATCCAGACTTGCTTGCTGCCCACAACTTGTACCGAGCAGACTTGCCCAAATGGTTCTCCAGAATGCTTAAGCATCGAATGAACCTTAATCTGCTCAGCCCTAAGCCTTTCAGGAAAGTGAGCATGTATCCCAGAATGACTATTAAAGGGAGAGTTCTCTTCGACGTTCTCTCAGCATTCAAATTGTACACAAACAAAGAGCTTGCCAGGTACAGTTTAGAATACATTGCTGAGCATGAAAAATTAGGAGTACCTAAGATACCTCTTAAAGGCACTACTTCTAAGTATTGGAGTGATGAAGCCAGTATAGATGTAACTTTAATACCTGAAGAAGCTAAGAAGTATCTGCCTAAAGAAATGCCTCCAAGCTTTGTGCTTTACTTGAGGAATTACCTCGATGTATTAATACTAAAGCTGCTTGAAGACAAGCATGCTCTCATAAACTTCTTTGCAAGCTTGAGAGCTTTTGCTGGCTGCTTGTTCGAGGATACTTTCTTCAAGTACAAGATTTACGATGCTGCTCTCTTGAGAATGTGCAGCGACATAGCTTTGCCTACAGCAGGCAGGTACTCAGGGAGCGGAGGCTTCAAGGGAGCTCTGGTCATTGAGCCTGAGCCTGGAATCTACGACAATGTAGTCTGCATAGACTTCAAGAGGCAGTACCCAATGATAATCAGAGGGATGAACATAAGCCCAGAGACTTTCGCAGGAGTAGAATACAAAGACCCTGAAGGCTTCGCCAAGAGGATGCTCAGGAAAGGCTACTGTGTAGCTTACAATGAGAGAGCAGCATACGCATTCAAGAGCAAGCCTAAAGGGATAATGGTTAAACTTGTAGAATATTACTGGAAGCAGAGGGACCGCTTCGAGGAAGCTGCTCTTAGAGCTGCTAAAGCAGGGGACAGAGAAGCAGAGAAAATAGCTAAGAGGAAAGCGTTCCAGACAAAGCAAATCTTGAATTCAGCATTCGGAGTCACAAGCTACTCAGCTTTCAGACTGTACAAGAGAGAGTCATGCGCTGCTATACCTTTCATGGCTAGGATAGGAAGCGAGAAGACTCTAAGCAAGTTAAACAGCAGAGGATACCAAGTCCTTTATGGAGACACAGACTCGATGTTCTTTATTTCTTCGGAGAGCATTGAGCAGCTTAAACAGCTTATAGATGAAATCTCAGCAGAATTGAACAAGGAAGCCAAGGAGAAATGGAACGCTAAGAGAGATTTATTTGCTCTTGATCTGCAGAGGATTTACAAGAAATTCATAGTCTTGACTAAGAAGAGGTATGCAGGCTTGTACATTTGGGACTCAAAAGAAGGCTATGCAGAAGGCTTCGAGTGGAAAGGCTTGGAAGCTATAAGGAGTGATTCGAGCATCCTTGAGCAGACAGCTCAGAGGAAAGTTATCACGATGCTTCTCAGAGAGAAGAGCAGAGAAGAAATCTTAAAGTACATTAAAGAGTTAATCAGAGGCTTGGAAGCTAGGGCATATTCAATAACTGAAGTAGGCTTCCCTGAGAAGATAGGCAAGCGCTTCAAGATGGCTAAAGGTAGGATAGTTGAGTATGGCTACGGGAACAGAGCTCCGGCCAATGTGAAAGCAGCGTACTACAGCAATATGTATCTAGGCACTGATTACGCTTCTGGAGATAAGCCGATTAGGCTGCCAATAATACCTGGGAAATTAACCAGCTTTCCTAGGCGATTCACGATGGTTTTAAAAAATTCCAGCCGGGAATACGAATGCAAATGGATTGCTATAGACGAAAGCCTTGAAGTCCCAGAGGAAATCGAGAAAGCGGTGGACTGGGAGAAAATCAAAGAGAGATTCCTGAACAAGATAGCTCCTCTAATGGAACTGGCTGGAATCAAGAAAGAAGATGTACTGCCTGAGAAAGAAAGCTTGAACAGGTGGATTAAATGTGGCGAAGTGGACTGAAGAAGACGATGAAATACTCAGAAAGCTCTACCCTACTTATGACATCGACGTTATCCTTGACGCTCTAGGAGGGAAATTCTCTTGGCATGCAGTCAGAATCCGAGCTTCTTTATTGGGCTTGAAGAGAATAGGGAGAGGAGGAAGCCGTGGAGAAAGCAAGTATGAAGGAATGGCTTACTGCTCGAAATGCTCAAAGTGGATTCCTAAAGAGAAAGTTAAAAATTACCGCTGCCCTTACTGCGGCCGGAAAGTCAGATTCCCAGGCCCACTCAGCTACAGGAGGAAGAGGAAATGGAGGAAAGAAAAGAAAGAATAAGCAAGACTGAGTACTACTTGAGGATAGCAAGCATGGTGGCTATGCGCTCGACCTGCCTCAAAGTGAAATTCGGCGCTATAATAGTGGACGATGATGGAGTTATACTTTCTACAGGATACAACGGCTCTGCTCGAGGAAGCTTCAACTGCGATGACTTAAACTATTGCTTGCAGGAGCATTTAGGAAGCAGAGGCTTCTTTGACTACTGCATTGCAGTCCATGCTGAAGAGAATGCTGTTATAAATGCTGCAAGATCAGGAGCCAAAATAAAAAGAGCCACTCTGTACTTGGCAGCTTCAGCAGATTCAACTCCTAAGCAAATCGAGAGAGCATACGAATGGCTGAACAAAGGCCCATGCTTCAGGTGCAGGAGAATCTTAATAAATGCGGGAATCAAAGAAGTCGTAACGCCTTATAAGCGTTGGACTTTCAACGATTTGGTGGACTTGGAGAGGGAGTGGTTCGAGAATGCTTACAGAAAAGCAAGAGAAAACAAGGGCTAAGAAGCTCTTCAAGAAGCTGTACGGAAAGAAAGCTCCGCACTACAAAGTCTTAAAGAAAGAGCATCCTGTTCTTTTCAAAGCAATAATGAAACACTGGAACGGCTACCGAGCTTTCTTGCGGTCCATCAAAGTTGAGCCTCCCAAACCTACTCCTAGAGAGAAAGCTTTCATAGAGTTCTCAAGCCGCTGTGCAAAGCGCTACTATGAGAATGGTGAGTGGAGCACATTCGAGAAGGAAATGAAAACCCTAATAGACAAAATATGCTTAGATTTAGGCTTAACTTACATCCACAACTACAAGTATCCTTCTATGAAAGGCAAAGGCTACTACAAGTTTGACTTCTATTTCTTCTTAGGCAGCAAAGAGCTTAAAGCTCGAATAGAATGCGACGGAGTGTTCCACAGAATAGGCAACACTGCAGAAAGAGACAAAGCCATAGACGACTATTTAAGAAGCAAAGGAATAGAGACTCTAAGGATCACAATTAAAGATGATCCCAACAAGTATGCTATTAAAATACTGGCTTTCCTTCTTAAGAGAATAGGTGATGCAAGTGAAATGGCTACCCGAAGAAATAGAGGTTTTAAAAAAGCTCTACGGCAAAAAGCCAGTTAGAGAAATAGCTAAAATTCTGAGGCATTCAATGAATTCCATAGAAAAGAAAGCTCGAGAGCTAGGTTTACATCGAGAAGATTATTGGACTCAAGAGGAAATTGAAATTTTGAAGGAGCATTACACTTACGGAGACAAAGAAGAAATCCTCGAGCTTCTCCCTAGGAGGACTTGGCGTGCTATCCAGAATAAAGCTAGACAGTTAGGCTTAAAGAGACGAACAAGGTTTAAAAACGAGCAAGACTTTAAAAATTATTTGGAATCTTTAAGGAAAGTGGTGGAATTTTAATGCTAAAATTGACCCACGAATACAAACGTGTTGTAGCTTTGATCTCTGACTTGCACGTTGGAAGCCGCTTTGCATTATGGCCCGAAGACTATACAAGCCCATTCGACAAATCCAACATTTCAGCTATGATGAACCCTGGACAAAAGAAAATCTTGAACTACTGGAAAGACTTCGTCAAGACTTGCATAGACTTCAAGGTTGATAGCATATTCTTGGTAGGCGATGCAACTGCAGGCTACAACCCCAAAGAGCACGGAATGTACATGATGACAACCGACATAGAAGAGCAGGTAGAAGCTACAGTAAGACTCCTGGAGCCTCTGTGCAAAGGGAGAAAGCTTGCAGTCTGGAGAGGAACACCTTACCATGAATCTTTAGCTACGAACATTAAAATACACAAAGCCATAGCTGAACGCTTAGACGGCACTTACTTTGATGCTGTAGCAAACCTTAAGCTTACACCGTCGAAGAGAGTAGCCAATGTAGCACACAAGAGCACTGGAGCAATCATGTACCCTGAAACAGCTATGGGCAGAGACATGCTGACTCTGAAGGAAGCTGAAGCTTTGGGCTACTTGCCTACTAAAATAGACGTTATAATTAGAGCTCACAGGCACAAGTGGTGCCACATACACAAGAGAGGCGTGCACTTTATTCAGCTTCCTTGTTGGCAAGCCTTTATACCTTGGTACGGAGCGGTCCGCTGGTATACTAGGATGCAGCCTGATTTAGGCGGAGCCATAATGCTTATAGACAGCAAAGACCGTATAAGAGTGTTTCACTTCCTCTATCCTGCTGTCCACATAGCGGACAGGACTTTAAAGTTTTAAAGGAGGTGAAAGTTTTGAGGGAAGTAGTTGCTAAAGTGATAACTGTGCTCTTCTGGCTTTGCGTCGGCGTCTTAGTCCATGACTATGCCCATGCTCTCTGGCAAATCGGCGGAATACAAGAAGTCTTAAGCTTGCAAGGCGGCTGGGTAGCACTGTTCTGCATGGTCTTCCTCTGGATACTGCAAGGAAGCTTAGGCTTCTTAGCTTACATGAATACAGCTAAGTACAGGATCATGGAAGAAGTCTCGAAAGGAACGTTAGGTGTTCTAGGAGTCAACATTGTTGCTTTGGGCATTACATTAGTCAAAGAGAATCCAAGCATACTGGCAGTTGCTATATTAGCTTCAGGAGTAGCTTTATTAATTGCATTCGCCTATTGGGTATCGAAGGAGATAGAAGCTCATGCAGCCTCGACGTAAAATCAGAGAATTAAGAAAGAAAATATTAACTGAAGGATGCAGCTTCGAAGAAGCCATCCTTGAAATACTCGATATCCTTGAGGAAATGGAGGTGAAATAATGTCTACATCTTCTCCCTTTACCCAAGACGCATATAATACAGCTCCGAATGTAGACATTAGTGTAAGCTATGCATTCGAGGAGGAAATTTACTGCTGGAGATGCGGCTTCAAGTGCAAAAGCAGCTGGAATTACTGCCCCAAATGCGGAGCTGAATTATGCAAAAGGTGATATGAATGAATGTAGATAAACTAGCTAAACAGCTTCTGAAATACCCAAATGTAACAGGGTACTCAAAGAAGTTAAGGAAGAGAATCAAAGACGGCAAAGTAGTAGAAGAATGGTGCATACAAGTTCACGTATCAAAGAAAGTTCCTTTAAAAGAGCTTAAGCTTAACGAAGTGATACCTGCAGAAGTAGATGGAATACCTGTAGATGTTGTAGACATCGGCGAATTAAGAGCTTTGTCTATAGACAAAACGAAGAAATTTCGGCCGTTGCAGCCAGGAATAAGCATAGGCAATTATGCAATTACTGCAGGAACTTTAGGCAATTTCGTTTTGGGAACAAGGAAACCTTTCAAAGGTGAAGTCTTTATCGCCTCTAATGCTCATGTTCTCTGCGACAACCCAAGCTTTGAGAAGCCCAAAGAGATTGACATTGTACAGCCTGGCAGATACGATGGAGGAACACACAAAGACAAAATAGGGGAGTACTGCTGGCACCAGAGAATTAAACCGTTAGGCTCTGAGTCTTCATGCCCAGTATTGACTAACACTGCTAAAGCAGTGAATTGGCTACTAAAGAAGTTCAAGAGGAAAAGCAGAATTTCAGTCTATACAGAAGAAGCTAATCACATTGACTTTGCTGTAGCTTCAGTAGATGTTCCTTACGTGTTCAAGCATGCAGACAAAGTCTTTGACAGCTCATATGAATGCATAGGCTATGGCTTCGCTGGAAGCAGCAAAGTAAGCCTGGTGTGCAAAGGTAAATATGTTGAGCAGGAAGGCTTCCTTTATTTAGACTACCAAGGCGAAATCAAGCATTTTGCTCAAGGCTTCATAGGAGACATAGTTGAGAAGTCAAGCAGGAACTGCTGGGCTCAAGCTGAAATAATAGATGATAGCGCTTACGAAATAGTGAACTATGGAAGCTTCTATGCTGCCTTTGACGATATAATAATAACTTCTAAGCTCTTGGATCCAGGATGCAGCGGCTCAGCAGTCTATAGAAAAATCACAGAGGGAAGCCTGTGGAATCCGACATAATCATACCTGATTGCCGAGGCAAAGAATTCCTTGTATGCAAGCGTAAAGGAGGTGATTATGAATTAAGATTCATAAATAATAAAGGAGAAACTGTTTTTGTTTTTTGGTTTGCTATTAAACCTCCTGTTTCTCAGAACAGTAAAATTATTTCTGCTTTGCTTAAAATAATCTCAGAACTTGTTTATACTAATTATCTATGATAATGTGGAGCATGGCCCCAACAATTCAGCTGAGAAGCTGAGATTTTCAATGTGAGGCCTGACCATAAATGTCTGTACTCTAACCGAATTGTTTTCCCCCGCACATCCTTTGGAATTGTCACAAAGCCAGAGACAAAATACTCTGTAGTGGAGTTGTCCGGGAATCTTGCTGCCAATTGAATGCCATCTGATGAAGGATAATACTCATTTCCAACTTTTATTCGAGCATCCAACGAACCTAAATATGTCGTGCTTGATGCTCCACTTTGCCGCCTGATAATAGAAGAAAAGTGCACAAAGAGTATTTCGTGAGTATCACTCTCTGAATCTGGAATTGTCAGGGATATGCCCATATCCTTCCAACCATCAGTAGATGTTAGAGTAAATTCTGTAGTTGTTCCTACCTGGCTTTTCGCTGCGACTACACCAGTCGTGGGAATTGCTGCTCGTAACTCACTAAATATCACATCATCAAACCATACAGACTTAGTGTTAGAGCCAGAAGTGTTATCAAACTTCAATGCAATTCTAATATATCGAGTGCCAGAGGGAATTTCCCCTGTACCATTAATTTTTTTCCATTCATCTTCTGGCGGAGAGGCAGAACCAAATGTAATGTGATTGCCCGTATGGTTCATGTTCTTGTCGTAGCATTCACCAAGCAAGAAAACAGTGCCTGAACTCTGAGCACTTGTACCATAGACTTGAACAGAAGCAAAATATTGCTGGCCTTCACGGACAGGAATGTAGTTTGAAAGCCAGCCTCCTCTCTCGCCTACATCACAAGTTATTTGGGCAGCTTTCCCACCTTTCACAGTATAATCAGATGCTAAGTTATATGTCGGAGAGCCTGCTTCATCCCAGTGATGCTCCCAATAGTCCGGCATTCCATCGTCATCACGGTCAAGCTCAAAGCACTGATTGCTTATAAGGTTTTCCGGTGGAGCTTGAATGTCGTACAATGGATACTTAGGAATGATAGCTACATCGTTCAATGCAGTTCCAGAAGAGAACCTCAGCTGATCAAGATCGCTTCTCCACCACATCTTTCCAGCTTCATAGCTTGGGTCTTCACCGTCGTATCCATCGAAGCGGACATGCTTTGTCTTTATAGCTCCTGCAGCAATATAGCTCTCAGTGGCTTGCTCATGGAAGAATATCTCATCTATGTAGCCATAAGGATTGCTCCCTCCACCTATTGAAGAGTAGATCCTGACTCTAGCATAGTAGGCATTCGAAGGAGCAGTAATCTCGTTCTCTACTTTCTTATATGTTGTCTGACTGGCACTAACGCTCCCAACTGTCGAAGTTGATATCGGACTCTTCTCAGAAGTGTACCAGTCAATGTAGTAATAGATTTTCCCCGAATAATTGCCTGAATGAGCTTTCATGTAAGCTGATGCTATGTATTTATCCCCTGGTTTCACTGGAATGTAGGACTTTGACTTAGCGAAAGTCATCTCTGAGATTCTCAGAGCATAGTTTCCCTTATAAGCATCTGTAGTTAAACTTCCAGCTGTCCACTCTTTGCTTCTGTCTCCGATTTCAAAGTCTCCATCAGGAACCAAGTTAGTTGAAGGCCGAATGGTCAATTTCTCTGTAGTGATTTCTCCAGCAGCTATTTGCTCGGCAGTTATTGAACCTGTTTGGATTTCTCCACCATGTATCTTAGTTACATTATCTGGATGACGCCAATCAGCAAGATAGACACCATTTTCAGAACTGATCACTATTTTACTAGCATCTATTCCTAAAGTGCCATTGACATGATCGCTGTAGATAATTCCATTCCCAATTTGCACAGAGTTAGTAATTACCGCGTCTTCTGTTTCTAGGTGTTCCGATCTGATTGCCTTTGCTGCTATAGCTCCACTTCCTATAGTCGGAGAGTAAGAATTGAAAGGAACTATAGTTGACGGAGCATCTGTCTTTCTATCCACCATTACAAGCAAACCTTTGCCTTCGCCCACAGCTTCTGAATAGTCTTTGGTCCAGTGAAGATTGTTGTCATCTTTGCTCCAGTAGCAATACCATAAACCAGTACTCGGAGGTGTATAGCCTGCTAAATTCTTATTCACTGTCTTAGTTGAGCCATCTGCAAACTTAATGGTAGCATTTGAGCTTTCATCTTTAGCAGCCCAGCAAAAGGTTCCGTATGTATCTGAGTCCTCCCACATCTTGAAGTCTGCAGTCCAAGGCCTGGTCTCTATCTGCAAATCTATTGGTTTAGCTCTCAAAGGAGTAGCACTGGCTGGACTTGCTTGTTTCTCACTCTCATTGTTTGCATTGTCTATAGTTGTCACCCAGAAGTAATGGGTGATATAATCTGCATCTGGATCTTTCACTTTCCATAGAAGAACATTACCTCTAGTTGTTCCTGCAGAAACAGCATCAGCTGGATTATCAGTTATGCTCCTATAAACTTGATAGTGAGACAAATCCTGAGCTCCAACATGTTGCCATTCAATCAGAATGCCGTTGAATAAAGGTGTAGCTTGCAAGCCTGAAGGAGTTGGAGGTGCTGTATCATTTGTCTTAGTAGTCACATTTATAGTCGATGACCAATCTGAAGCCTGCCCTAATTTACTTATTGCGCATACATGTATCTCATAGGTTGTCCCAGCTTCTAGATCAGGTGTAATTACTGTCACAGTAGAGCTTGAAGGAGGCTGCTCTACATAGATGTGATGCCATTCATATGGACCAGACTTCCTATAGCTTACTACATAGCCTCCAGCATTCTCAACGACATTAATAGTAACCTCTATCCAAGTTCTGAACTGTAATTCTGTGTCTATCTCCTTTGCTTCAGCGGTGAAAGTAGGAGGGCTAGGAATGTAGTCAGGAATGTCTGTGACATCATCTTCTGTCTTGTCAAAATAGTTCTCCATGCTTGGAGCTTGCTCTTCGTATATGGGATATATCCCGTATTCCTCGTATTTCTTGAAGTCCTCTAATTCCTTGTCTAAAGTTTTAACTTTCTTCTCAACTTCGATTTTCACTTTGTCTACAGTCTTAGTTACAGCCAGAACTCGGTAAGTAACTTCGCTTTCCCAGCCTAATTCAGGCTTGTTAAGCTTAACTGTGTCGCCTGGGTATAGATTGTAGCCTTGACTTACTTTGAGAGGCAGAGTCACACCGCTTGACTCAGTGTTCAATTCATCAAGCTTTTTCTGAGCTAATGTGTTCAAAGTGTCAACGTCCATTGCTCCTTTCTCTGTGAATACAGCTATGTTGTCTCCTGTTCCAGCACTGCCTTCAATGTAATTACCATCTTTGTCTACGCTTCTGATGATAACTTTAGTTACCTTTTGGCTCCTGTCTACTATTCTCTTAGGCCACTCCAGAGGATCGACAGAAACGTTTGTATGTTCTTGTCTAGTTCCTATATTAAATCTAGGATTCAGTGAAGCATCCCAGTCTGCCCAAAAGTCTTTGTTTACAGCGTCAGCTAAGAATTGTGCTGCTTTCAAGCAGTTGCTCCTTATGAAGCGAACAGAAACTGTTCCAGATGGACACTCTCCTTTCTGGACTCCAGCTTCATCGCAGATAGCTTGGAGCACATTCGATATTGTCTCCCCTACATACTCAACTGCATGAGATGAGCCTGACGGTATAATCTTGGGATCCATCTTAACGTAAGCTTCGGGGTAAGCAAAGCAAACCAATAACTCTTCGCTGTATTCTGCTCCTACCAGTAAGCCTTCGAAGACTACTTCGCTGCCATAGAGAATTCTTATTTTCTTATCTGAGCCAACAAAAGTCCTGTTGCTGCTTGTATTAGGCAATATAAATAAGCATTCTTCATGACCGTTGAGCTCTTGATGTATTTTCTTGAATACTGCATCAGTTTTCTCAACCCAGTTTGAACCTGAGCGGTACTCTACTTTCCACATTACTCCATCACGTGGTGCTCTGATCCTCTATAGAATTCCATCTTGTATGTGTAAACATTCGGGTATCCGCCTACTTTCCTGTAGACAAAAGAAGTTAAAATCCATGTATCATTTAAATTGCTGTCTAATTCAGAAATGGTTACTTCTTTGTAGACTCGGCCCAGCATGGGAAGCAAATAATCATTGAGCAAATCTGAATCACTCTTCCCTTTCTCATAGAGCAAGCCTTCCAAAGTTAATACATCAGGCTTCATTCCGTAGCTAAGCAGTATAGCTTTGCTTCCAGGTTTAGTTAAAGACTTAGTTATGCTTGTATACTTGACCACTATGCTTTTAGGATTTCTAGGCCAAGTTATTTGCGTTGAATCCCAGCTGAATTTCATTACAATCTCCTCCTACGAGCAGCTTCAGCTACAGCTAAACTAGCATCATGGATTAGCTCTTCTTTGTCTACATCAGAAGCTAAATGCTCAACATTAAATGTTACATAGATAACTGAGTAGCTTGAGCCGCTTTCGATTCCTCTTGAAGGTATAGCTCTTGCAGGGCTTCTGATTGTTCTCAAATCTCCTCCTAATTCAAAAGTCTCTCCTGTAGTCTTAGCTATTTCCTTATTGAATTCTTTGAGAGCTTTAGTCATTTTAACCACATGCGGTGTAGCATGCCTGAAGCAAAGGTTGAGCAAAGCATTGGTTAATCCGCCTAGGAAATTAGCTGCTCCGCTCAAAACATTGTTTATTGCATCCAGAGCACCCTTGAACCAATCCAGTACAGGCTTAAGCACTGACCAAATAATGTTTGCTACCCACTCAATGGCTTGCTTTATTCTCATAAGAACATTGTACCATGCTTGGAGTATAGGCATCAAGACAGGAGACAAAATATCCCAGAGCTTCTGGAGGCCCACTATAAATGCTGTGACAACAAGCCTAGCTAATTCATAGATTATCCTCCCTACATTGTAAAAGATTTCTCCTATTTCTTCGAGTATAGGCATTATAGGCTGCAGAGCAGACACTAAGCTTTCCCATACTCCTTGGAAGAAGCTTGCTATTTCGCTCCAATGCTGAATAACCAGGATTACGCCTACAATTGCTCCTGCAACAGCTGCTATAACAGGAAGCAATGAACCTAGAGCTCCAAGCAAGCTTGTTAGAGTCCCTATAAGTCCAGTTCCAGTTGTTGCTGCAAGCAAGCTGTTCATGGCTACAAGCTGCAATATGGAGCCTAAACCTGTAAGTATTGGGCTCAGCATGTAAGCTGCAGTCCCTATAGCAATCATCAGAGGAGCAAACGGCATAAGGAAGCCTATGATTTTAGCTGCTACAGGAAGAAGAGGCTCCAAAGCTTTAACTAAGCTTAGAATCATAGGGACTGCTACACGTATACCATCTACGAAAGCTTTAATAAATTCTGGCCCTACATCTCTGAGAATAGATATTACTGTAGGGACAACGTCACGAGCAAAATCAGTTAGTACAGGAATAACTTCGTCTTTTACGCTCTCCCAAACTTCATAGAGAGCGTCTATAAGCTGGTTAATATAAGGCAAGAGAGGCTCTATGGCTTCAGCTGCTATCAAAGCTATAGTGGCTTGCAGATTCTGCATAGTCCCTTGAAGCTTGATTCCTGTCTCAGAGACTACACCTATAGCTTTCTCTAATCTCTCTTGGGATTCAGCGCTGAGCAAGCCTGTAGCAGCCAGTAAGCCTAATGCTGAAGCAGCTGCTTCTACAGACTGCTCCCAGCGAAGCAAAGTCCCTAAGCCTTTCCTTATAGGCCTTAGCATCCAGTTAAGCAGTATCCTCCCTACAACTATGGTCCTGAAAGCAAACCAGCCTAAACGGTATCCTGCACGAGTCAGAGCTCTGCCTAAGCGGCCAACTCTCTGGCTTAACGTCACATGCTCTTTGGCTGCTCTGGCTTCATCTTCAGTTAATCTCCTTATAACTTCAGAGAAGAACTGATGGCTTCTTGTAGAAGGAATAAGCTTCGCTTTCTCCTCTGTGAAAAGCTGCTTGGCTATGTTAAGAGCTTTCTCTAAGCGTTCTTTGTCGCTTATCACTTCTTTTATTCTTCTAGAAGCATTCCCATAAACTCCTATCAAGCTTCTTAGCTTATCTTCTACCCTGCTGGCTACTCCAGGGTGCTTCTCGAGCCATTCGAGTATCAGCTGTATTCTAGCTTCTCTAGCTGACATTTCTTAGCCCATAATCTCCTTCTTTTCCTCTTAATCTCCTCTTTTAAGCTTCCAGGCTCCTCCTGCTCAGCTGTTACTTGAGCTATTATAGCAGCATCTAAGAGCAAGTCTTCAAGAGGAGACTCACTTATTCTGAGTAGTTCAGTCGGCCGCTTTCCTATTCTTAGAGCGAGAGCTCCGGCCAATTGAGCCAGAGGATTCTCTGCGAAATTTCTGCCTTTTCTTTATGCCTTTAGCAGTCAAGCCGTTGAATTCCAGAATCTCTTCGAATAAAGCTACTAAGTCTTCTATTTCTAAGTCGTCTATGCACAAGCACTT
>QMTU01000003.1 GCA_003663585.1 Thermoplasmata archaeon | reverse complement strand
TGGCCTTACCCAGCTCTCAGCAGGAGGTCTTATGGGCACGGCAATGTATGCCCTATCTGGAGAGAGCTTTCTAACAAAATCCGCAATTTTTCGAATTTCTCTTTCATAGTTAATGCCATCTATGAGCATAGTTTCCGTGAGTAGTTTTCCCTTATAATTTTTCCTAAACTCCAAGATCCCATCAAGGATCCTCTCTAATGAGAGCTCCCTATGAGGTCTATTAACTCTTCTCCAAATGTCTCTAGAGACAGCGTCTAACTTTAGCGATACAAGATCAAAATTGTAAAGATCTTGCCTAACGTCTTCCCTCCAAAGCAATGAGGAGTTTGTTATTATTGCCACAGGAATCCCCAAGTCCCCTATAAGCGCTGCAGTCTTTCCAATGTTTATGTCTAAAGTAGGCTCGCCATCAGGAACAAAAGTTACATAGTCAACTCTTTCTCCCTTTCTATGTACTTCTTCAAGCCTAATTTTAACGTCTTTGAGGACCCTCATTGGATCATAAAATGTTCTTCTCTTTATAGTCATGTTAACGGTTCTTCCTATCTGGCAGTATACACAAGAATATGTACAAATTTTGTACGGAATGTTGTTTATACCTAGACTTCTACCTAAGCGACGAGAAGGTACTGGGCCAAATGTTATCATATAAACACCGCCTTGTACATTTGCTACTTTAACAGGGGACTCTATATTTATAGCATTATTACATGAGGTCTATCTTTCTTTTCTCTTGAAGTGCAAGGATTCTCGATAGAGCACAATAAACACTTATAGAGACAAGAAGGTCTAACAGGATCCTAGTAGGCCTGTAGTCTCCTGTCTTAATAACCACAAACCTTTCTAAGCACAGAAAAGGTATCAACAAAACAAGGGCATAATATCACACCTTGAGGAAGTAACATTATTAACCTTTTTACGAAATTTAAAAATAGCATAAAGAAAATATGAACCTAAAATGATAAGAAGACTTAAGGGGAGGTTCACGTGGGATTATTGGACACCCTCACAAGAAGAAGGTGCATGCCCTCTCAGAGGACTGTGACAAAGACAGGAAGAATAGAATACCTTGATCTCTCGCCATTTCAATCTCAAGAGGGTGAAATCACCTCTAAGAGAGTAATTTATGTTGTAAAGAGCCCCAAAGACGATCCAGAAGATATAAAGTTTTACTTCCAGTTAGCTCTTCAGGGTCATATTGTTCTAATATGCCTTCCAAGGATGAAGGAAGATGAGTACCTAAATAAGCTTGGAAGCGTTTACAGGGAGTATAAAAACGTCCTTGAATCCGCAATACTAAGGCCACCAGGAGGAAGACGTGAGGGCTATACAATGCTCCATGAACAGACGTACTTCATAATTTGTAAGAGACTAGAGTATCGCATAGAGAAACTCTCCTAGAGTATTCGAGGTATGAGTGATGTTCCCAGAAACCGTAAGGCCTACAGAGCTTCCAATACAATGTCCTATTTGTGGGAAAAAACCCATTAAGATATTAACTCATGCTCACACAATACCATATTTTAGGAAAGTCATCGAGGTAACAATAATATGTGAGCACTGCGGATTTAGACATTCAGATATACTAATAGCTGGAGAAAGGGATCCCATGAGATATGAACTTGAAATATCATCTGAAAGAGATATGCTCATACGAGTTGTTCGATCTTCCTCTGGAACAATTAGAATACCAGAGCTAGGAGTAACGATAGAGCCTGGCCCGAAATCTTATGGATTTGTATCAAATGTAGAGGGAGTGTTAAATAGAGTTTTAGACGTACTGGAAATGCTTGAAAGATCAGAAACTGATGAAAAAAAGCTTGAAAGGATAAGGGAGTTAAAGAAAAAGATAAATCTCATAAAGGAAGGAAAAGAAAAGGCAACACTAATTATAGACGATCCTACTGGTAAAAGTGCAATAATATCTGAGAAGGCTAGAAAGAGAAAACTTACTGAAGAAGAAATAAAGTCACTTAAGTATGGGTATATTGTGCTTGAGAGCAAAAACCTGTTAAGAGAGAATGAAAATGATAGTAGCGGTAGTTGACAGTGGGAGCAGGGCTATAAATGTCGCTAGAAAGTATGTTAGTATGGGCTTAGATGTCATGCTGTCTTCCTACGGTCCACCTCCTGAAAACATGGATAATTTAGATAACATACACTTCTTAGGAAAGCATAGGTCTCCGGAGGATGCTTTATTGGAGCTCATTAGCTTCTTAGATGTAAATGATAGTGTTCTGTTTCATATAATGAGCAATTACACGCTCACGAAAAATGACATAAAGATACTAAACTCTTTACTTTCCTCCGGCTATTCTGCTGTCTTTTTTTACTATTTTCCAAATGACTCCGTATATAGGAACTTTCTTTACCCCGTCATTGGAGGATGCATTGGAAGACCTATTCCCCCTCCTACAGCACCATTTGCTTTAAGAGATGACTTTTACTTAACAAAGGAAGACTTCTTTTCGTTAAGTACTAGCTTCTCGTACGCTTATAATATTGTAACTTTTATGGAGGTCTCTACAACGTTTGAGCCATCAGCAGGGGTATACGTAAGCTTCCGAGATAACCTCCTAGAGGGATCTTACGTTCATAGCCTCTCGGCATACCTAGAGTACTTTCCAAGGTGGTCTGCATTTGAAGGAGAGCATAGGATCCCTATAATAGGGCTGGATAAGATTGTACCTAGGAAACCAAAAGGTGAAATGATGACATTGAATTACCCAAAAATCCTTGAGAGAATTATTGTTGGAGAGATAACATTTCAGGATATTAAAGGGATGCTAGGAGAGCCTCTGAAGCTAAGTGAGATGGAATATCAAAGGGTGCAAGTCCTTAGGAAAAAGGATGATATAATATCCGCTATAAGAAGGTCTTCAAAGGTACTGTTTTAGAATTATATAACAAACTTATACACCCTTGTAGGAAGGTCACCGTACATGATCTCTCTAACTTCAAGTACCTTGAAGGCGTCCCTTATAAGCTCCCAGAAGTAGTCCTCTGCTGTCATGACAACTGCAGTAGTTCCTGAAAGACATGTGTCAAGTTCACGTACAAATCTCTCATATAGTTTATAGACCGCCTTCTTGCTTGCTATCTTAAGCCCGTATGGAGGATTAGTAACAATATAATCAACGTTGAAGTCTAAAAAATTACAGAGCTCCCTAGCGTCCCTAACCATGAAGGATACAGTGTCTATTACCCTTGCCATAGCTGCATTAGATATTGCACCATACAGATGCTTTCTATAGAGCTCAGTGCCATAAATCTGCATTTTTAAGTCCCATTTTATCCTGGCGTTAATTCTTCTTTTAAGATCCTCAAAAAGCTCTCTCTCAAAAAACTTTAGCCTATAAAACTGATAATAGGGTCTAAAGTATCCCGACGGTACATTTCTCCCCATAAGGGCTGCCTCTATTGGGATCGTTCCAGAGCCACACATCGGGTCTAGGAGAGATTTATCAGGCTTCCACCCTGAGAGCCTTATGAGCAGCGATGATATCGTCGGCTTAAGGGGGGCTGGATGTTGATATATCCTATAACCTCTCCTATACAGCGAATACCCTGTTGTATTTATCCCCGCTATGAATATGTTCTCTATGACCCACGTCTTTATCTCGAGATCTGGGTTATCTAAATACACGCTTAATCTAAATTTTCTCCTTATTACTTCTCCAACAATCCTATTCACATCAATAGACGTAAAAGGATGACTCCCAAATCTCTTAGTTTTTACACCAAATGTCTCATTGCCGTTAATGTACTTAGATAGATCTATTTCCTCTGAAAGGCTTTTTATGTCCTTAAGATCCTCAATAGTGCCATGTACTAGATATATGTAAACCTTTTCAGCTGTCCTTAATGCATAATTTGCTAAATAGACGAATTCAAATGGTGCCTCAGCTATAACCTTCCCTGGAAGGGTCTTTATTACTTGAGCGCCTAATTCTCTCACTTCGCTGGCAGTGATATCCTCCAGACCCCATGTGGTTGTTACTATAAATTTCTCTAAATCCCGCGATACGATAGTTAATCACCCTGTAAAATCACTAAACAGTAAATAAAATGAGAAATAATTAAAGAAATATTATCTTTCAGAGGATAAAAAGCTCGATCTTAAGTCTTTTCTTTTAGGAGGCACTATCTCTTTAATCCCACCAAGATATTTCCTCAAGACCTTAGGTATCTCTACAGTGCCATCCTCTCTTTGATAGTTCTCTATTATCGCAACAGCGGTTCTTGTTGTAGCCAGTGCAGTGCTGTTTAATGTGTGTACATACTTGAATTCGCCTTCTCTGCTTTTATATCTAATTCCAAGTCTTCTTGCCTGATAGTCCGTACAATTACTGGCAGATATGAGCTCTCTAAACTTACCCTGAGCAGGCATCCAAGCTTCTATATCATACTTTTTTGACGCTACAGCTCCAAGCTCTCCAGCACATATATTTACTACCCTATATGGGATGCCGAGCTTTTGAAGAAGCTCCTCCGCATTTCTAGTGATTTCTTCATGCAAATCCCATGATTCATCCGGATGAGAAAATATAAACTGCTCTACTTTGTGGAATTGGTGGACTCTAAAGATGCCCTTCGTGTCCTTTCCGTGAGCTCCTGCTTCCTTGCGAAAACATGGACTAAATCCTACAAACTTTAGTGGAAGATCTTTTTCCTCCAGAATTTCATTCATAAACATTGCTCCTATTGAGTGCTCGGCTGTAGCAATTAAATACAGATCCTCATCTTCGATCTTATATAGCATCTCCTCAAACGCGCTTAGATCAGTCACGCCCTCCATAGCCTCTCTTCTTAGCATGTATGGGGGTATTACTGGAGTGTATCCTTTCTTGACTAGCTCCTCTAATGCAAACATAGCTATTGCCAAGTCGAGTAGTGCAAGCTCATTCTTAAGGTAGTAAAACCTAGAGCCTGCTACTTTAGCTGCCCTTCTTGTGTCCCCAATGTCGAGATCCTCTAGAACGTCAACGTGACTTTTAGGCTTCCACTCTATCACCTCATAGTCAACAGCGTGCCCTTGAAGCTGCTCCTTAAAGGCTTCTAAGTGCCCTCTCCAGACCTTGAAGTGTCCCCAGAATCTTATTGGAACATTCTCCTCCTCAGAAAGACCATCTGGAACGCTTTCATGTACTATATTAGGTATTGCTCTCAAAAGACTATCTCTAGCTTCTTTGTACTCTCTTTCTTTAGCTTCTAAGTCCTTTATCCTTGCATTAAGCTCCTGCATTTCCCTCTTAATCTTCTCTAAGTCTTCTAATCTCCCTTCCTTTTTAAGCCTGGCAGCCTCTGCGCTCTTTTTGTTTCTCTCCCTTCTAAGATCATTTATCTTTCTTATGGTCTCTCTCCAAAGCCTATCATACTCTAAGACCTTATCCACTATCCCCTCATCCTCACCGCGCTTTTTCTGACTCCACTTCACAAGCTTAGGATTATTCCTAACTAAATTTATATCTATCATAGTGCTCCCTCACTCGAACTTCGTAAAGTAGATTAACTCCATACCTCCTTCTCTTCTATAAACAGCGTACGGGGTTGTATCGTACACGTCCTTTCCTAGACAGTACTCAATGTCCTCTTGCGATCCTATCTCACTAAGCCTTTTATAGGACTTTGATCTGCCCTGGTAGAGCATATAATGATCTCTGTCATTCTCAAACATCTCGGCCACGAGCATTGCAGCAAGCACGTTATCATCAAATGATTCTATGCTCTTGAACCTTCTTGCTATAAGGCCTGCCGTCATGAAATCCTCTAAAGCAAACTCTTTACCCAAATACCCTGAACACACTAAAGTAACATCCTTTTCAAGCTTTTCAACGTATTCCTCAACGACCTTTGCTACAGAGCTCGCATTAAGCGGGCTTCCAACAAATACCGTTGCATTTGAATTTTCAGCAAATATGGCATCCACAGTCCTAGTGCCAGATGTTGCCTCCGTTATTATGGCCATATACCTTGGTCTTCTCTCCTCCAGAACTTTAAGAAGCTTTATTGGCGAGTTCCCTACCTCAAACCCCTGAATAGGCATGCCGACTCCTTCTCCTGCTATTAGCATATCGTCTCCATATAGAGACTTTATCCTTAGTGCCTCATGTATGTTAGCTGCCAAAAACACTCTCTCAATACCCTTTGAAAGCGCTGTTACTATTAGTGCAGCAGATCTTAAGGCATCTATTACTACAATAATATCATCTCGTCTTGCGGCATTTCTAGCGCCATCTTGTAACCACTCAATGTGAACCCTCATCCTAAAGAGCACCTCCTAAAACGTTCTTAACACGTCTCTTGCCAACCTTATCAATAAGATATGCATGAAGTATAGGAAGGATTATCGTAGCATCTCCCTCTACGGTAACATATTTAGCATACTGCTTTACTTTGCCCCATGATACTGCTTCCCTAATCCTAGCGCCAGAAAGACTGCCATCCCATTCAGGAGCTGTGGTTATGTAGACAGCATAGTCAAGGCCTTCCCTAAACTGATTCCACCATATTGTATGGTGTTTTGAAATACCTCCTCCAATCATAAGAGCTCCAGTTTCCTTAGCATCAAATATTATGTCAGCTAGCTCCTCCTCATCCTTGAATATGTCTATAGTAAAGTCCCTATGAGTCTGTCTGAATAACCATATTTGGCTACCTACAGCTCCGTCAGATATTCCAGGGACGTATACAGGTATCTTCCTCAGGAAACACTGTGTTAAGAGTGATGAGTTAGAGTTAAGCCTTTTTCCAATTTCCCAAGAAAGCTCCTTTGTTGAAAGCGTTTTTTTACCTTTTTCATAGATCTCTCTAAGAAGAGTTCTCATAAAACTCTCAATAGTTTTTCCATATGACTCTACAGGAACAAAGACACTACCTAACCTGTGAATGTCAAGTTCTCTAAGAACTGAGTCATCTGCCATGAAATCTCCTTCATAATATGCTGAAAGAGTTCTTGCTATGTCGTGATCTAGTGTTCCACAGGTTGTTATGATAACGTCTACAAATCCCCTTTTAACGATATCCACAATAATGCCTCGTATTCCAGTGGCCATTATCGCTGCAGGAAAAGAAAGAAAAACTACCGCATCATCGCTTTTAAGCATTCTTTCTAAGATCTTGGCAGCAACCCAAAGCTTTTTAGCGGTGAATCCTCCAACACACTCAAGGGAATCTATAAACTCTGAAACCTTAACTCCCTCCTTTAGGACAACATCTTTAACAGGTGACGTAAGGAGCTCTTCTCTTCTCATCTTATAATCCTCCATACGGGTCCTCTCCTGGTGTCGTCCACGTGTATCCCAGCCCTATTTAAAGCAGCTCTTATAGCATCAGCAACTTCCCAGTTCTTTACCTTTCTAAATTCCTCTCTTAGCTTTAATATTTCCTCAATAACCCTTGCCAATATCTCATGCTCCTCGCTTATGGGCTTCTCCTCAAGTATGCCAAATAAATTCGAAAGATCTCCTATGAACTCTCTCAGCTGGAATGCTACGGTCAAAGATTTTATCTTATCGTCTACGATTGCTTGATATACGTCTTTTGAGAGCCTCATTAACTCCTTTAAGGCTTCTCTGGTGTTAAAGTCGTCACTCAGAGCATCTAGGACTCTATCTTTTGTACCACGTATGCTGTAGAGTATATTCATTTCCTCGTCAGTAATCCTAAATGAGTGCTTATAATCTCCAGAAGATATCAGCGTCCCTAATGCATCATAAGCTCTAACAACTATATCAAGTGTCTTCTTAGCCTCCTCCAAGGATTCCTCTGTGTAGTCAACAGGCTTTCTATAATGCGTATTAAGCACATAAAACTTCACAACCTCTGGAGAATACCTTCTGAGTATATCCCTTATTTTTATTATATTGCCCAGAGACTTTGACATCTTTTCTCCGGATATCTGAAGCATGCCCACATGTATCCAATATCTCGCTGGAACCTTTCCTGTAAGGGCCTCTGACTGTGCAATCTCATTCTCATGATGAGGGAATATTAGATCAGATCCTCCACCATGTATGTCGAACTGCTCTCCCAGGTACTTCATGGACATAACTGAACACTCTATGTGCCATCCTGGTCTTCCAGAGCCCCAAGGAGAGCTCCAGCACACGTCTTCCTCTTTCTTTTTTGCCTTCCAAAGCGCAAAGTCCAGAGGGTCTTTCTTACCCTCTGAGACCTCTACCCTTGCTCCAACAAGCATCTCCTCTAAGCTTCTCTTTGATAGCTTCCCATATCCCTTAAACGCCTTTACTCTATAATAAACACCATCAGGAGCCGTATACGCAAAATTCTTATCAATAAGCTTTTGAATGAAATCTATAATTTCCTCAATGTGTTTTGTTACTCTTGGAAATACATCTGGAGGTCTTAGCTTTAAGGCTAAGTAATCCTCAAGAAATCTCCTTGTGTACTCTTCTGCGTAATCTAGTGAAGATATTCCACGCTCTCTAGCTGCTCTTATTATCTTATCGTCCACGTCAGTAATGTTCAAGACATATCTTACGTCATATCCTACGTACTCGAGGAACTTTCTCACGAAGTCAAAAAATATAAACGTCCTAGCATGCCCTATGTGGACGTCATCGTAAACTGTAGGTCCACAGACGTACATTTTGACTCTGTTCTTCTCTAAGGGTTCAAATGGTTCCTTTCTCCCAGTAAGCGTGTTAAAGATGTAAATCCTATTCATAAGGCCTCACAGGATTAGGTATCCTTTTATGCTGCATTATGTATTTCAAATATGTGGAAGTTTATAGGAGTGTTGATTGTAAGGGATTATAATACTTACTTAATTAGTTTGATGTGTGATATACCTCAAAACTACATCTAGCTCTTGAAAAGTGTGTTGTGCAATGAGTAGAGTGGATGTTTTTAGCAACATTAAGGCAAGAGATGCTAGCAATATTATAGAGCAGTCATTTGTAAGGGGAGAAGTGATAATAATCTTAGCTAATTGTATAATTCACTATGAGGGGCGTGCTTTAAGTGATATAGGCCCTGGAGATAGAGTCCTCATAATAAAACCTGATGGTACTCTTATAATTCACAAAAAAATAAAAAGAGAGCCTGTAAACTGGCAGCCACCTGGGAGCACAATACGAGCGTACGAAAGGAATGGAAGGCTTGTTATAAAAAGCATAAGGTACAATCCATATGAGATCATAATTGTTGAGTGCCTTGAAATTTATTTAATAGCAATTTATGACGCTATTGATCCCTATGCTCTAGAGATCTCTGGCACAGAACGAGATCTTGCTGAGCTAATTTATAGAAATCCAGAAGTCATTGAAAAAGGTTTTAAAGTTCTTAAGCTTGAATATCAAACACCATTTGGAATAATAGATGTCCTAGGAGAGGATAAAGAAGGTAGACTTGTAGTTATAGAGTTAAAAAGATCGTCTGCAGGACTCCAATCTGTAAGTCAGCTCAGAAGGTATGTAGAAGCAATGAAAAATCTCACAAGGAGAGATATAAGAGGAATCCTAATTGCTCCAAGGATAACAGAAAGTGCACTAGCCTTAGTAAGAAAATATGGACTTGAGTACAAAAAGCTAGAGCCTCCAAAAGTTCCAAGGACGCATGATGGGCGGGGTGTTAGGAGTAAGAAACTTCTTGACTACATGGACGACTATGAAAACAAAACCGAGTAATATTATGCTATAATGATTACCAATAAGTTAAAAAGGTTACTGTTAATCAAAATTAGTGGTGAGATACATGGAAGATGATCTGGAGCTGAAAATCATAAGGAATCGTCTTCTTCAGGAGCTCATGACGCGCTCTAAGAGAGCTAAAAGGAAAGTTCAAATTGAAATAATAACGTCTCCTAGATGCCCCTATTGCCCTATAGCAGTTAGAATAGCCAATAATATCGCTAAAAAATACCCAGAGGTAGAGGTTAGAGAAGTTAGCGTAGTAACACCATACGGTAGGGAAAAGGCCATTAAACACAATATAATGGGAACTCCTACGATATTAATAAATGACAACGTCGAGTTCATTGGAGTGCCAAATCCTGAAGAGCTTGAAAATAAAATAATAGAATATTTGGAAAAAAGCTAGAGATCACCTGCTTGTGATTGCCCGCGTCCTATATTTAAGCAACTACGAAAACTTTAGCAACGGACGCGGGCTTCCCCCTCTCGCGCTTCATCATTATCAGCACGTCATTGGAGGCGACATTGACGGGCACCACGGAGCCCGCCTTACGAGGGATGTATTATCCTGCCTCTGCTGGCTATCCTGCCGTCATCGAGGCGGCTCACTTAATGTTCTATTCCTCCCTTATTTAAATGTTTCGTTTCCAGGATTACCAAGAGTACTATTGTACTTATCTAACGAAATAGTCTCTTTTTCTATAGGAAGTCTCATACGACTGCATATAACTAGTACTATTATTCCAAGAATAGGCATTGCAGAGAGCTCTCCTAGAGCAAGAATTAGACTATAATAGCGAGCTACATCTGTTACTATTGGAGCTATAGCATTTGCTGAGTTGGATATTAGACCAAGGGCAAATGATGCACGCGGATATATTTCCTTTGGATATACCGCAGGCGCAGAGGTCCAAAATGCTGGACCTGTTCCCTGAATAGCTCCTACAAGCACTGTAGAAAGCAATACAAGGTTATATGAGTTGCTGAGAAGCCCCTTAGAGAGCATAAGTATTCCCACAAAGCTTATGGCATATGAAATTATCATGACTATGACAATAGCTCTAAAGAGCCCTTTGGGGTCTGGTCTCCTTCTTGAGAGCACATAGCCGACGTATCCCATGACTATGGACCAAAGGGCCTTTGATATGTTCAAAGTGCTGTTGATATCGTAAACCATAGACTTGCTCCAGTTCATCGAGTATCCTACAGACGCTACAAAGCCTACAATGGTGAATATTACCCAAAGCGCTGGGAAGAACGTAAATCCCAAAACCCAAGTAAAGGCCATCTTGAACGGGGATTCCTTCACTTTCTCCCTCTCACTGATTATCGTGAAATCCTCCGTGAAGGCATACCAAAGCGCAAATACGAGATACATTGCAAGACCTGTGACAACAAACGTGAGCCTCCATCCAATGTATCCTATTAGGACTTTTGCATAAATTCCACCAAGCAGTCCTCCCCAGAATATCCCTGAAAGGATTATTCCCTTAGCAAAAGGTCTTTCAGCGACAAAAAGTCTGCCTACCTGAGTGCTAAAGAGAGGAACTAGGGATATCACAAATCCCTGAATGAACCTTAAGGCTACGACTACCCACCAATTTGACACATACGGGATTGCAATCTGAGGTATTGCTGCAAAGCTTATTGCAGTAAAAACAGCTCTTCTAAAGCTTCCTTGATATATCCTTGTACTGCCTAAAAGAAATGCAAAAAACAATCCTACAACGTATGCTATGTGTTGATAGTAGTACACATCAGATGTTATGTGATAGTACTCTGTTATTATTCTTTCTGCAACGCTCATAAGACTTAGCGTACTGAGGCCAAACGTAATCAAAATGGTGTCTAGGAGCACATTTTTCCAAGCCTTCATGCCATCTCCTCCTAACGTTACGGTGAACTATCGCTAGGTCCTCACAAGAAGTACAATAGCATTATTACTCAGTTAAGTTTGGTTTTTCAAGATTTTGATTGCAATATGCTTTCAATGCTCTATAGGATAAACGAGTAATAGATTAACACTATTAAGGAGGGTGCAATTCCTATCAGAACAGTCTTAGATACTGCTTTTATTAGCTCGCGTCCCGCAGGGTTTACATAGAATATTTTATCAGCATAGCTCAATATTGTAGCAAGTGAGGACACTATTACAGCAGTTTTTAGATCTAAAAGCCCGCTAGCGCTCATCAAGGCTATGCTGCTGATAACTGCAGCTCCGGACACCACTCCTCCTATTGCAAGAACATATATTGCCTCTCTAAACCTGCTAACAACAAGAGCTGTTAAAACATACAGCACAAGGAATATGAGAGAGAACTTTATAGCATTCTTTAAACCTAAGGGCGACTCAATTTCAATTCTAATTGCCCTTGCCTTTTCTCCCATAGTCTTAGTAACATAGTAGCATGATATCACAAGAGACGTCATTATAGTTGGCAGTATTATGCCAAAGTAATGGCCTATGTATTCATTTACTCCCCTAATCGAAAACATGGCTATTATTACATTCCTCAAGAGCATTGTTGTATTTGTCACTAAAACGCCTGCAATAAGAGTTCTTTTCAATGATGGATCTGCTCCAAGTCTTGTAGCAAGGCTTAGAGTTGTTGCCTCTGAGTTAACAAGCCCTCCTAATAGTGCCGAGATTATAGAACCACCCCTTACGCCAAGAACTCTCATCGCAATAAAGGACATGAAGGAAAGTATTGAGATTACTATAATTATGTAAACATACCACTGTAGATCTATAAGCCCGTAGATTTTCCCTGAGGGTAATAGCGGGTAAATTATAAGAGCTATGACTATAAACTCGAGGGCTTCTACCAGCTCACTCTGAGATATGTTCTCAGCTATAGACTTAAATAAAGAGCGCTCCAGTCCCAACAGTACTGTTACTACCGTTATAACTGCAGCAACAGCTATTTGTCCCATGCCGACAAGTATTCCAACGAGGAACGTAGAAAATGCTATTGTACTCGTTGTGAGGCCAGGAACCCCCATTGAATAGTGGATATATGCTATAAGAATTGCTAATGCAATGGAGAAAAGCAAACCAATTATGATTAACATGTAATTACCGATCTCCTCTGAAATTATGTATACAACAGTTCCACTAACACTAACTAATGGAAAAGTTCTAACACCAGCTATCATGAACCTCTTAGCTCCCCTCCTCTCTCTTTCAAGCCCTATTAGAAAGCCCATGAGAAACGAAACTAGGATTTTCTGAATAGCAATCACAGGGTCGAAGCTCACTCCTGTCACCAGCTTATCAATATAATAGGACAGACTCTATTAAACTTTTGAGCAAGAAGGTAGGCATCAAAAAAGGATTATAAGAAGATAGGCGCAAATAATAGCGCTACTATGCTCATAAGTTTTATAAGAATGTTCAAAGAGGGCCCTGCAGTGTCTTTGAGCGGATCTCCAACAGTATCTCCAACAACGGATGCCTTATGTGTATCGCTTCCCTTACCTCCAAGATTGCCTTTTTCTATGTACTTCTTTGCGTTATCCCAAGACCCTCCAGCGTTGGCCATGTAGACTGCCAGGAGGAATCCAGAGGCTGTTGCTCCAATAATGAAGCCACCAACAGCCTCCTTACCGAGTGCTGGAATAACGCCTACGAGTATTGGTGCTAATATCGCACTTACTGTTGGAAGGATCATCTCCCTAAGAGCTGCCTTTGTTGAGATATCAACACATCTAGAGTAGTCTGGAGTTTCTTTTCCTTCTAATATTCCTGGAATCTCCCTGAATTGCCTTCTTATTTCATTTACCATCTCCATTGCTGCTCTTTGTACTGCTCTTATTGCCATAGAGCTAAAAATGAATGGCATAAGCGCTCCTAAGAACACGCCAGCTACTATTGATGGATTTGTCACAGCTATGTTCTCACTTGCTATGTACTTGCTATAATTGGCAAAGAATGCCAGTGCAGTAAGGGCAGCGCTTCCTATTGCAAATCCCTTTCCTATTGCTGCCGTAGTGTTTCCAACGGCATCTAAATTCTCAGCTCTTTCTCTGATGTCTTCTCCAACTCTTGCCATTTCCGCAATTCCAGCAGCATTGTCAGCTATAGGCCCGTAAGCATCCATTGACATCGTCATTGCCAAAGTACTGAGCATTCCAACAGCTGCTATTGATATCCCATATATCCCAACTAGCTTATAGGAGACTATCATTGCAAGGGCTATTGTTATCATTGGAATGAGCGTACTCATCATTCCAACGGACATGCCTGCTAAGATATCCGTAGCAGGCCCAGTAGTTGCTGCTTTAGCAACTTCCTGCGTGGGTCTGTACTGGTCTGATGTGTAGTATTGGGTGACAAATCCTATGACTACGCCTGCTACAAGCCCAAGTATTAAGGACATAAACGTTCTGTTCCAGGTCATAACTATCTGTGACCCAGTTATTATATCAGATACTGCTACCTTAGGGAGTATTAAATAGGCCACTATTCCTGAAAGAACTGCTGTTAAAACTACGCTCGTTATGCTCCCCATGTTCAAAGCCTTGAACACATTATCTCCTCTATAATTTGCAGTTATCAGAATCCCAACTATAGATGCTATAAGTCCCATGGATGCCACTAATATGGCGTACTCTGCATACTCCTTTAGCCCTAGGGCTATTCCTATAGCTATTGTAGCAATAATGGATCCCACATAGGACTCATAAAGATCTGCTCCCATTCCAGCAACGTCTCCGACATTATCACCCACATTATCAGCAATTACTGCTGGATTTCTGGGATCATCCTCTGGTATTCCTACCTCAACTTTACCAACGATGTCTGCTCCTACATCAGCAGCCTTTGTGTAGATCCCACCACCAACTCTTGCGAATAATGCAATTGAGGACGCTCCAAATGAGAATCCAAAGAGTATTGCTGCAAGCTTTTGAGTTTCATGTGAGAACACTATGTATGCCGTTGACACTCCAATTAAGCCTAGACTTGCCACACTAAGACCCATCACCGCTCCACCAGTAAAGGCCACTTTTAGACCTTTCGGGATTCCTTCTTTGAGGGCTGTTGTTGTTCTAACGTTAGCAATAGTCGCAGCGCTCATTCCAAAGTACCCTGCTATTGCCGAGAGAATTCCTCCAAATATGAAAGTAATGGAGGATCTAAAGTCCAGTCCATATTTTGAGAATATATAGCCCACTACGAAGAGCACTATAAACATTACCACCAGGTATACTGCAAGGGTCTTATACTCTCTCCTCAGAAATGCCTGTGCGCCTTCCCTGATGTACTTTGCTATCCTTCTTGCCTCTTCAACTCCCTCTTCCTGTCTTTTAACCCAGTAGTAAAAATACCCTGCCAAAGAGACACCGAGAACTCCCACTATAAGGCCTATCCATGGGTATTCCATAGGAACACCTCCACAGCATGTCCTTTACTAGAAGAGCAATGTCTCTCTGAGCCCATCTTATTGAGCATTAGCATTTGACGCTAATTACTAGGGATGACATCACGAAATATAGGGGAGGAGTTAATATAAATGTTTTCGAGCACTAACAGTTTAGCATCGCTTTCGGGATCCTTCTGACAATAATGTGTTAGCGCCCTAGATTTTTATTCTTACAAGTCCAAGACCAAATCTTTGTTTAGGGATCCTCTTTTTCTTCTTAAAGCCTCCAAGTATTACTCTTTCTGAGTTAAATAGGCTTGCTGTTACGTATAGTAGTACAAAGAATACTCCTAAAAGATAGGCAACTGAAATTGTACAGAACATTATATTTCCAGCGAATAATCCTTTCATGATTACTATTGGATCCATAAAGGGATCCAACATTAGAATGTAAAGTCTTGGATCACCTGATGTTATTGGAACGTACATGAAAAAGAACGCTGGTAGAGCCAATGGCATAATTATAAAGCTTGATATTGTGGATGCTGTCCTCACGCTATCTGAAAATGCGCCCGCTATAAGTCCCATCATTGCACCAATACCCGCCGTGAGTACTATTCCAAAGCCTAAAAGTATTATGCCCTGTGGAGATAGTATGTTCGTCATGCTACTGAAGCTTATGCTGATAGCCTCTCCCTCCTCTGATACAGAACTTGTAAGGCTCTTCATGTAAAGGATTAGTCCAGCCATGTAGAAAATAGCCATTGCTGTAGCAACAATGATCATTCCAAAGACTTTACCAATAACTATATTTCTCCTCCTTATTGGCAGGGTAAGTAGTGTTTCCAATGTCTTATTTTCCTTTTCTTCGCCCATATTTGTCGCAGCAGTGGTAGTTGCATACATGGCTAGGAGAAACATCATCATTGGGATTATAAAACCTGCTCCAAACGCTCCAAACACCTGCTCTGGAGATCCTGAAATTATCTCTCCCCTATAGTATGTATATGGATGCTCAACGATAGGACTATAGACGAAGTTCGGAGGGAAATTTGGGTAATATCTTGTTATCATAAAATAGTTTAAGGTCTTTCCAAGAAGCTCTATAAAGTTATTCACTATTCCTGTCTTAATGTTGCCAAACATGCTGAATGGATCTTCTGGACTCTTGTAGTACGTGTAGATACTTGTGCTCTTTCCTAAGAGTACGTTCCATGTGAAGTTTTCAGGAACATATATTACTACGTCGACCCCTTTTGAGAGTAGGCTTCTTACCTTCTCCTCTGGAGGCCTTCCAGAGAATACCTCGCCAATCTCTCTTATCTCTCTAATAATGCTCGAAACGTTAAGATTATGCTCCCCAATCGATTTCCATAGCTCTCCAATGGTCTTATTTACAGGCTCACTCATTATGAGTGTGATGTTATACACATTTGCCTCCTCATTTTGAGATAAGTTTATTATATTGATAACGGATAAAAATGCGCTTAAATTTCTCGGAGCAGGATCTGCACAAATCACAGTGATGTTTATTCCCCTTGATGTAATTTCCTCCACAGTGCTCTTAACACCTGTTCCCACGATATTTCCTATAGCATACAGTATTAAAATGGGCATTAGTATTCCAAATAGGAACTCCCTTCTCTTGAGTATTCTAAGCTCTTTCTTAATAATTGTTAGGAGATCACTCCTCAACTGATATCACCACCCTCTGGAATACTTCTTCTAGGTTATCCACGTCATATTTCCTCATAAGCTCCTCAGGTGACCCTATCTCAAATATTCTTCCCTTATGAATTATAGCTACCCTATCACAGAGGTATGCTACCTCAAGCATGTTATGGCTAGATATTAGGAATGTTGTTCCACGATTTCTCTCATTTTTAATTATATTTCTTATTCTTACAGCATTTATCACATCAAGGCCACTAGTCGGTTCATCTAATATTGCAAGCTTTGGAGCTGTCATCAAGGCCCTAGCAAGAAGTAACTTACGAATCATACCTTTGCTATACGTTCCTACCTTATTGTATATATCAGGTCCGAGATCAGCGATCTCAATAGCCTTATCTAAGGCACTACTGTCATCTACTCCATATACCTCTGCCATAAACTTAAGGTACTCAATTCCAGTCATATCTTTATATGCGCCCGCCTCTTCTGGAAGATAGCTTATCAAGGCTCTTATTTTCTCCGCATCCTTGGTAATGTCATACCCAAAGACACTAACCTCTCCAGATGTTGGCCTAAGAAGTGTAGCTATTATCCTAAGCGTTGTCGTCTTACCAGCTCCATTAGGCCCTATAAGTCCAAAAATCTCTCCTTCGCGTATTTCAAATGAAATTCCACGAACTGCAGTAAAGTTTTTGTATCTCTTAACGAGATCCTTAACTCTAACTGCAAGCCTCAAAGGCCTCCCCTCACAAGTTTAGTCATTACCTTATAGAAGACATATGATGCAGTGGCAAACTTTCAGTATCCCCGGCCTTAAGGGAAAGGATTAGTTATTAGGATAACTAAAATAGCCCTCCAGTATTAATATATTTCTAGTGCTTATAGCATTAACGCTTATTCTATTATCTAGGTTAGATTTTGTGTCCTCTTTTGGCAGTGTTTGAGGATTCCTTGCGAGAGCATACCTTATTCGTCCCTTTCAGATGGAGCTCGAGATTATGATCTTGCACGTTCCTAATAGATGTTCAATAGGCAATGGCATTAACATTTATTATCTGGCTGCATTTGAGTAATAGAGTAGGTTCTTCGTTTATTTCTTCATATTTCCTTAGTATTATCTACGACAGTAGTTTATCTTCTCTACTCACACACCTCTTAGAAATAGAGGCATAAAAGCTATATTTAAGGATTTTTTACCGTCTTAAAAGACAGAAGTCCTTTTAATTGAGATATTATTAAAATAAACGACCAGGTTATGATTATTTAAATTATGTCCAAATCTAGTATTATAAAGGACCAAGAAGGAGGACTTGTTAATGAGGAACTGGGTCTTTATTGGAAGATCCCTTGAGGACTTATTTAAAAGAGATTTCCTGAGGGGGCTTCTTAAGTTAAAATATGTGTTTGTGGTCCTATATGAGGCAAGCTCGGGACTATATGCAAGCCTCATAAAGTATCTTAAGGAGGAAAGCCCTCACTCCATTTACATTTATGACATAGGAGATATCATAAGGGCTGAGTACCCACCAAAAACGAAATTTTTCCCAGAGGACTCTGAAAATCCATGGATATCTTTACGCTTAGGAAAGGCAATGGTACCAAAAGAGATAAAGATTGCAGAGGGTCTTGTGTATTCAGATAGGGTAATAATGGCATTTACATCTACGGCAAACAAAAACATATTCTTAGAGGATGTAGACCGATATCTGTTTAAGAGTGACGAGGAAGTTTCAAGGGAGGAGCTCAAAATTGTTTCTACATTTTATCGCCCAGATCTTGCTATAGCAGAGCTAAAACTTGATGAAGACGTCTTTTACATAGCCTCAAACAACAAACAAATTTTATCGTTCTTTGAGGCAGTTGCATATAAAAGCGTTGGAACAATTTCGAAAAGACTTGAAAAGATAATAGAAGAGTACAAAGGAATAGATCTTGCTGAGCTAGATATTCTTGGAGATGAAGACCTCATAAACTGGATAAAGGATGCTATTAGAACAATACTAGGCATTGGTCTCTAAAAATAAATCTACAGAATCAGATAAGGTATTAAAGCAACTATGGTCAGTATTAACGTAGTAAATGCGCTAATGTCATCTTTTAATCCATACTTTGATATTATTGCATTTGTTATTATCGCAGGAGGGGTTGTTGTTAAAACAAGAACTGTAATGGCAAGATCTTCACGTAAAAACATTATAGATAATGCCACTATAAGTGCTGGTAGGATCATCTTTGAGAGGAAAACTCCCAGCAAAAACCTTCCATTAAACGCTCCTTTCTTAAGGTTTGAGCCAAGATATAATAGAAGCACATAAAAGGAGTATCCTAAGTAGTGCTTTATTGTAGGGGAAATTAACTTAAGGCCGTTCCACGGACTTAATAAAAGACCTAACATAAATCCTAGAATTATGGGTGTTCTTACTGCGTTATAAAATCCTTTTGAGAGATCTCTTAGGTCTTCACTCATTATAAACGGAATTAAGGTGAAGGCCATAATGTTATGCCCTTGAACGTAGACTGCAGCCACCTTCTCAGGTAGGCCAAGGGATAATATTATTGGAAACCCAAAAATCACACAATTTCCTAGAGATGACATAATCATGGCCTCTTTTTTGAGCTCTGACTTTCTAAATATAATCCATGCGAATGTTACCCCCAAAATTGATGATATCACTCCAAATATAAATGCATAGATGTCTTCTAAGCGTATTCCAGAATATGCCACGAAGAACATGTATGCTGGTATAGCGAAGTCTATGATCGCTATTCTTATTTCTCTCTTCACCTTTCTTATAAGCGGAGAGAAAACATATCCAAGAATTATTGCTATTGGTATGTGCCACGCTTCCATAAGACCCACGCGCCCTACGTCTATTCCTAGACTTCTGTTAGCTCATTGCTGTGCATGCCAATAAAATGCTTATACCCTAAAGAGACTAATTGCTTATTAAAGTAGATGATATTCTTCATACAACCCTTATGAAAGCGAAAAACGAGCACTGAGGGAAATTCTTATAAAGCTTGAATATTTGTTAAGCATTAGCTCTGAGGCTCCCGTGGTGTAGCCCGGTCTAGCATACCGGCCTTTCGAGCCGGTGACCCGGGTTCAAATCCCGGCGGGAGCACCAACCTCTGCTTGCTTTCGTTGTTTTCACGTCCCTGGGGGCTGCTTTCGCCGAAAGATGCCC
>QMTU01000002.1 GCA_003663585.1 Thermoplasmata archaeon | reverse complement strand
TAGGCAAGAATCAGACAAGCCTCGATGTAAGGCGTGTGGCGGTGAAATGGTTAAGGTTTTAGTATCCTACAAAAGCCCAAACAAGACCTATGGAGTACTTGCCGAGGAATTTGAATGTCTTAGATGCGGAAAGACATTTAAGATTAACAATAAGCACAAAACTCCTAAGGGAGGAGAAAGTGCCCGTATCAATAATAGACGTAAAAGAAGGCGATCTTGACAGAAGCAAATGTGAAGATACAGAGCAACAGATCCTAGACATTCTTAATCAGCAGCAGCTCTCTTTGAGAGAGCTGCTGTTTGTATTAGCATGTTTATTTATAGATATTGGTGGTTCTTTAGAAGAGCTTGACGAAATGCTAACCCGCGACGACATGTGGCGTAGATATGCTATTGATCCAACAATTGGCAATACTATGATAGCGCTTGGTGGCGATATCCTATACGAATGGCTTGAGCTGAAAGGAGATTTTAATGGAACAACAAGAGAGTAGGAGACCCCTTACCTACAGGATTTATAAGGGAATGGGTGGCAAGCAGGGCTGCTTCCAGTTTACGCTCTCGCCAGCCTACCGGCCAGGAGCGAGGAAAGAGGAAGGAGCCGTATTCATTGAGGCTGCTCCCACTATTGGTCAAAACAAGTACGACTGGGACAATAAGATTATTTTTGCCCTAGGTGTAAATGATATTGGTACTATCCTCACGGGATTTAGGACAGGTGGATTTAGCATCTACCATGATCCAGATGCTCAAACAGAGCAGCGCAACACCAGAGGAAAGAGACTTGAATTAGAGGCGGGTCAGCAGCCCGGCACGTTTTTTCTTCGCTTAAGTGAAAAATCTGGCGACAATGTTAAGAAAGTTAACATTTCACTTCAACCAAGCGAAGCCAGAATTCTAGTAACACTGTTAGAAGCAGCAATTCCACGTATTTTAGCTTGGTAAAAAGGAGAAAAGAATGAAAAGCCGTAAACTTACCGAAAAGATTATTCACGGCCTAATTGCATTCAGCATTCTGATTGCAATGGTAATATGCTTGCCTTCAAGATCGGTTGAAGGGACTCCTGCTAGCGGATATACATGTGAGCAGTTATTTGATGTTAGCACAAGAGCCGCAATCGATGCAGTTAAGGAACAGCGCGGTAAGATATTCCATCCTTCTGCCTCTGTATCGATCAAACTCCTTGACACCAGAGCACAGACCAGTCTACGTAAATGTCTTCAAGGAAAAGACAGTCGCTATCCAGCTATTCTCATGGATCTATTCCTATGGAGCAAGAATTTAATCACCAAAACTACTCCAAATGGAAAACAGCTAACGAAAGTAGTCTGCCTTCAAAAGCATATGCGCATGCTTATTTGGGGAAGGCGCGCAAGTAATGGAAAGATCATGATCGAGATTGAAGAGACACAGACAGTAGGATCAGTTACGATAGTAGATTGTCTACCTTTCTCTGGCAATAGTCGGTAGTTACCCAGGAAGCCATAGATGGTTAGCAAACTACCCCCAGAGCTATATGCTTTACATAAGATAGACCACTATGTAAGGTCTATTCTTGCAAATCCCGATTACGATCCATCCGCCACGACTATTGCATATTTTAACAAGATAGTAAACATCTGCGAGCTAGGTCTCAAGGAAGTAGATGACAAAGAAGAGCTTCTTAAGATATCTACTTCCCGCAAATATACAATCGCCGTAGTACCCATCTTATCTCTACAAACGTACGGTATCATGCTCAATCCTCCGAGCAGAGAATATAAGCCGCTTATCATGGCTAGATCGGCAAAAAGACCTGCCGCATCAACGGCCGAACTAGCATTCGATGGTATTTACGATGCAATTGGCCATTTGGCCAGATTCATGTTCCCGCGAGAGTACGACGAGGTAGTTATAAAGTGCTCTGACAAAGAGTGTGTTGATATGTTTCACGGTATATCTCCCAAGTCGGTACAGACGCAGAGCAGATTTATCAAGATTAGTGAAGTATTAAAGGAGTTTTGTCAAATTACAGAAAGACCAGTTAGTTTTGAATGGTGGCCTGTACGATCGGACACAGATGTTTTAGAAGCATATAGAGCAGCTATAGCCTATGCTTCTTCTTTTCCTGAGAACGAATACCGCAAATGATGGAGGACCTATGAAAATCCGTGCAGGATTCGTAAGTAACAGTAGCAGTAGTAGCTTCGTATGCGATATATGTGGACGTGAGGAAGGTGGCTGGGATATAACTCTTGAGGAAGCAGTCATGGCTTCCTGTGAGAACAATCACATTTTCTGTCAAGATCACATACTAAATACCCAAGACGAAATAGATCTTGTCTTGGAAGCCATCTATAGTAATGCTGACAGAGCGGAGGAATTTCGGGATTACCTGAAATGCAACGATTATACCCCTGAGGACATAAAGGGATCAAAAGGAAAATACATTATATTTAAATACACAGAAGAATTTTGCTGGGATCTTCCATTTTCGATATGCCCACTATGTAACCTCAAGGGTATTTCACGTCACGACGTCCTTATGCTTCTTCGTAAACTAACCGGCCTACACACCGACGAAGACGTGCTGAAAAAGTTGGAAGAATTAGGGATAAATTCTTACAAGGACTTTAGAGAGTGGTTAAAGGCATAGGTAGTTAATTAGTAATATTAATAGTATATTCTTAAAACCTACACAGCCTCCTATAGGAGAGCTTGATGGGAGAGCTTGATGAAAGAAATAGGAGTATTCGTAAGGGACGCTAGTCCAGAAGAGCTTGAGTTCACAAAGAAAATACTCTCTTCTTTAGAGCTTGATGAAACAAAATACGAAATTATTAACCTGGATTTAATTGAGCTAAAATCCGACAACATGTTTTCATACGGAATAGCCTTTGGAAGAGTATGTGGAAGATTGGTAAAAGATCATGTAAAAGACTTATTGGTACTAAGTCCGCTACCCAAACTGAGACCCTCTCCTAATAACAGTAAACACAGAAAGGAGGCATGGGAAAAGCTAACGGCATTTAAGGAAAGGATAGAGAGGGGTGTCGAAACAAATATTGATGGTGACTGGCAGTACGCAATACTTTCTCTTGGAGAAAAACGTGTATGTATTTTTGAGAAGAACAAACCGACAGACATAGAGGCTGATGTATTCATCAGTAGAGCGGATAGCAACCTCCTACTGGCAATGAAGGAAGCATTTAGAGCCGAGGCTGTCGTAATAGGCGAGAAGGAGGATGAATGAAAGAGTTCTTGCGAGTGGCTTTAAGGAACACGGTTATCAAAGAGGCGTTGATGATATTAGTTGGTGAACTGATAAGCACATATGCAAAGGCGACAATAGTTGTTTTAGAACGAAAAATAAATAAGCTATCTCCAAGAGAGCTTGATGTCACGACAGAAACAGGAGAAAAAGTTAAAGCAGAATTGGTTGACTGAGCGCGCTGCCAGTCACCTTTTTTTTATTCAGTAATAACAGCATATTAGAATACTAGCTTGACAATTACTTGCATATAAGTATAATGAAGAAATACTCACCTCTTATTTAACAAAGGAGCAAGAATGTCTGACACTCCCGAAAAATCCGCCAGACAAAGAGCCGAAGAACTAATGGGATACTTGAACAGGGACAAGGCGATTAACGAAATTTTTTCAGATGGCTGGGAAAGACAATATTTAATCTACGGTAAACCTCCACGAGAATGGCGTCGTTATTTTAGAGTGTCGATACCAGAAAGTCCCGACACAGCACAATGCAAAGCAATCGCTGCCAAACTCGCAAACCTCCTACAAGAAGCCACATTCTTCTATGCAGCCGCCGAGGCTCAGCTTGACGCTTTGTCTAGCGGTGAGTCGCGAGAGTATACGGCTGCGTTTAATAAATTGGTTGCTGAATATAAGGCAGCTAATAAGAATCTTCCTGCTAGTAAAACTCTAGAAACAATGGCCAATAGCAAGATAATGGATATTCGTGGGGCAATTCAAAATGCGCGCCTCATCAAGAATTTTTGGAAAAGAATTTTGGAAGGATTGGTTGAGGTTAGAAAAAACGTTGAGTTAGCCACCTGGAATAACAGTACTCAGGCAAAGCAGGAAATGTATGGTGGAGGGAATATCCCACAAAACCAACCCAATAGAGGTCAATACGGCAGCGAAGTTACTGCTGCAGTTGAAGAGGATAAAATCAATTCTTAGGAATTCAAGAAAGAGGAGTCAAATATGGACAAGAAGGTTAAAGAACTTGTTCCGCCCGGAAAAGAGCTTCCGCCCACAAACAATCCAGATATACCAGTGCCACCGACAAAAGGCGACAAGGCAATAAAATGTGGGTATGTCATCGGTGTTATGGAAAATGGCAAGTTTGTATTTGAGATTCTTGGATCCACGCCTGGCTTAGTAGAATTACTTGGGCTACATAAGCTTGCAGGAGAAAGAATTGCCGCCAAGACCGATGCACACTTAGGAGGTAATTTTAGTTTGATATTTGAGAAACTTGACGAACTTCTAAAACAAGTCGGAGTTAAGCAAGGTGATTAGCATCGCATTAGTAATGTCTATTCTTGTGGTCGCAGCATTCCTTGTATTACTGTATAAGCTTCCGGTAAGAATCCGCAGATTTCTGTCTCGCAGATATATTTCATTGGACATAATTCTCTGCCTAATGATCTTCTGGGCTCTAGGATTTACGATAATCGGGATAATAGCAGCCGCCTTTATCTCGTTGTTTGTATCAGTATATCTGCTTTGGTATAAGATTAGTGGTGAAAAGAGAGATGAGAGGATTATCAAAGACAGGGCAGCTAAGCGTCATGCTGGTCGCCTAGTCATTATAACAGCGAAGATATATAACCGATTTAAATCTCCAAAGGAGGCATCAGCGTGATTCGCGATTTCTATCCTTCAGAACAAGCACAAACTCTTCTAAAGAAACGCTATCTAAAGCAGGGTGAAGACTGGCAGAAACTATGTAGACGAGTAGCCCATGCTCTTGCTAGGTCTTCGCAAGAAGAAGAGGCTTTCTTCACGGTTATGGTATCTGGCAAGTTTCTGCCAAATACTCCCTGTCTAATAAACGCAGGAACTCCTTATCCTATGATGTCAGCCTGCTTTGTCTTGCCAGTTGGCGACAGCATCAACGAGATCTTTGATGCCGTAAAAAATACGGCCCTTATCCATCAACGAGGTGGTGGAACGGGATTTAACTTTTCAGAATTAAGGCCAGAGGGATCTATGGTTAAAACCACTGGCGGAGTGAGCTCTGGCCCAGTAAGTTTCATGAAGGTATTTGACGCAGCCACCGCTCAGATGAAACAGGGTGGAGTAAGGCGTGGTGCCAACATGGGACTACTGATGTGCGACCATCCGGACATCGCTAAGTTCATCAGATGTAAACACGTAGATAAAGAAATAAGCAATTTCAATATAAGTGTAGGTATTACCTCGAGATTTATGAAGGAAGTCAGAGACGCTTCCTCTGAGCCATGGCCATGTAGATTTGGCTACACGCACTATGTAATAGATAGAGACACCTTTGAGCCACGACCATTAGTGGCAGGAGCGCACCACAATGCTATGACCGCAACAGAACTCTGGGACATGTTGTGCACAGAAGCATGGCGAACTGGAGAGCCCGGAGTTGTTTTTATGGATACAATTAAAAAGCACAATGGCGATGATATTATTGGCGTAAATCCATGCGGCGAACAGCCTTTAGAGGCATATGAGGCATGTTGTTTGGGTAGCATAGACGTAAGCAAATTTGTTGATCTAGAAGAAAATCAGATTGACATTGTAAGACTACTGGAAACTGTATGTGTAGCAATTGATATGCTTAATAGAGTAATTGATTGCAACGTCTATCCTATTCCGCAGATAGACACCCAGGTAAAGAAAACTAGAAAGATTGGACTAGGTATTATGGGATGGGCAGATGCATTAATCAAGCTAAAGATTAGATATGGCTCCGAAAAGTCTCTTGCACTTGCAAGACAGCTTATGCGTGATATTTCAGAGGCTGGTAAAAACTACTCAAATCTACTGAAGTGGGACAATACTACTATAACTACAATCGCTCCCACTGGTAGCATCTCGTTGATTGCTGGATGTAGTTCTGGAATAGAACCTGTTTTTTCCTTTATTACCAAACACCATAGGCCGGATCTCCCTGACGTTACCGTGCTGCATCCTCTCGTACAAAAGTTCTATCGGTTTAACGATCCATCTACCGTAACATATGACGATATCGATGATCTACCTAAATACTTTGTAGAAGCCAAGGACATCACCCCAGAAGAGCATGTAAAGATGCAAGCCGCATTTCAAGAGTATACACACAATGCAGTTAGTAAGACTATAAACCTGCCGGCACAAGCTACTGTAGAGGACGTTAAGAATGCATATATGCAGGCCTATGACCTGGGATGTAAGGGAATTACAGTTTACCGAGATGGAAGCAGAGCAAATCAAGTTCTTACTTCTGCTACTAAGAAAGACGAGTCAGCTATCGACGAAACACTGCCCGTACAACAGTCTACTGCTAACGAACATATAGAAGATATATTATCTTGGGAAGAATATACAGAACAAATAGGATTGCCAGAAGAACGCCCATATTGTCTCGAGAGCTTCTCTTTTAAGATTCCACTAGATATGGGTGGAAAAGTAGAGAATACCTATATAACCGTTGGCGTTACTGATAAGCAGCCATATGAAGTATTTGTGAACGGAAACGTGAGAGATGCCGATCCTGTCGTAGCGCAATATATAGACACAACCACAAGATTAATTTCACTATCAATGCGCGGCGGAATTCCACTGGTTAAGATAATAGAACAACTAGAGAAAGTACCATCCAGTCATATCTACTCTGTTTCACATAAGATCGCGCAAGTACTAAAAGAGTTCCTGCCGCAGGATAGCTTTGAGCCATGTCCAGAATGTGGAGGGCAAAGAGTTTTTGCAGAAGGATGTGAAAAATGTGTCAGCTGTGGCTGGGCACGCTGTGGATAAACACACTGGAGGACGAAATGAAGAAGCCAATCGTATATTTAGCTGGAGCAATCGAATCAACGCCAGATGGAGGCGTTGGATGGAGACGCGATATCACAAAGCCCTTAGAGGAGAATGGATTTAAGGTTTTTGATCCATGCATCGAGAGGGATGGCGAAATCGCGAAAATGCTAGGTTGGGATGAGTTTTCCATAAAGAAATGGAACGCCCTCAAGGAAGACAACTTTCTACAGGTCTTCAAGATTATGCATATGGTTGTATCAAAAGATATTGAGGCCGTCTGTAATAGCGATATCCTGCTAGCAAAATATGATACATATGCATTAACGAGTGCAGGAACACACGGCGAAATTACTCTCGCGCGCTCCCTGGACAAACTAGTAGTTATACTACTTGATGATCATATAGGGGCAGATAACATACCAGCGTGGGTATTGGGATGTGTCGATAGTATCTATACAGAAGAAGACGCACTACTACGAGATTTAATGGAGACCTATCTCAAGAGAAGGGCTGCACTACACGGAGAAGAATAATGGAAGAAGCCGGAAAAAAGAACGATCAGAATATAATTGACAAGCCCATGATTGGGCTTGTTCCTTTACGAGCCGTATGGGAAGTAGCCAAGGTTATGAGTTTCGGCGCACAGAAGTATGATGCTTTTAACTGGAAGGGCGGCATTAAATATATGCGCCTAATTAATGCTGCTCTGCGACATATAATTCAGTTTACCGAAGGAGAGGATACAGATTCAGAAAGTGGTTTGTCTCACTTAGCGCATGCAGCATGTTGTATTCTGATGTTGCTTGAAATGACAATGGATAGGCAAGATCTAGATGATAGATATAAAGGAAACAAAACTCTTCCATGGCAAGCCGCTACAGAAGAAAAGCCCGCAGACGCTGTTTTTTATTATAGAATTACTGCAGATTTTTGTCCGCATTGCGGTAAGGCTTTACACGATGTATCTAGTGCATGCGGAAAAGGATTCCAACAGTGCTATGAATGTAATGTGATCTCATGCTGTGACAGCTTGCATGGGAATGGCGCATGTACAAGCTCATGGAGGCAAGATGGCAAAAGCGACGACTGAACAAAAGAACTTAGCAGAAAAGGCACTACAGTTAGTACTCAATCAAATCAATGGCGTTAAAGGAAACAAGAAGCCGGATGTAATTAAGATTGGTAAATTAGGCGAAATGAAGGCCTTGAATGTCCCAGTAATTCCTAGCGGCAGCATGGCACTCGACATGGCCCTAGGAGTCGGAGGCTATCCGCAGGGGCGCATCATTGAGATTTTTGGTAGTGAGTCATCTGGAAAGACTACATTGTGCTTACACGCAATTGCAGAGGCTCAGAGATTAGGATTCTCGTGTGCTTTCATTGATGTTGAACACACCCTGGATGTCGGGTACGCCAGGGCACTTGGAGTTGATGTAGATAAGCTGTTGTTCTCGCAGCCAGATGATGGTGACGAGGCCATGCGTATTGTTGACTCTTTAGCTCGCAGTGGATTAGTAAAACTGATTGTAGTAGATAGTGTTGCTAGTTTGGTAACAGCTGCTGAGATGGAAGGCGAGATTACCGACAATCATATTGGTCGCCAGGCCAGGTTAATGAGCCAGGCCCTGAAGAAGCTTACGGTAGTATGCGGAAAAACTGGAGCAACTATTCTGTTTACAAATCAAATCAGAATGAAGATTGGTGTTTTATATGGATCTCCAGAAGTTACCAGCGGAGGGAATGCATTAAAATTCTACGCAAGCTGCAGGCTGGATGTTAGGCGGAAGGAGCCGATTAAAGAGGGAACAAATGTAGTAGGCGCAGTTACACGAGTACGTGTTGTGAAAAACAAGGTAGCTCCTCCGTTTAAGCAGGCTTTCTTCAATATTATGTATGGAGTAGGTATAGACAAAGAAGCCGATATGATTGCGGTGGCTGTAGACGAAGGAGTTATCAAGCGTGCTGGAGCCTGGTATTCATATCACGGAGAGCAAGTAGGACAAGGCTTAAGTAATACTATTGAGTACTTTAAGAGTAACCCTAGTCTTATTGAGGGGTTACGAGAAGAACTGTTAAGTGGCCCTGGAGAGAATAATGCCGAACAGCAAGAAGAATAAGACAGAAGATGACAATGCATTTAAGGCAATCATGGCATCTACGTCTATAAAGGAATTCATAGACGCAATGAATCTATATGGATGCCAACGTTGCACGTTATCACAACACAATAATCGAATTGTCATATGCAGGGGACGTCTTACTGCAGATATTATGATGATCGGTGAAGCACCCGGCAAAATAGAAGATCAACAGGGTCTCCCGTTCGTCGGCCCTGCCGGAATGCTGGGTGATAGAATGTTTGCATCCATAGGTATTAATACAAATCATGATATGTATATAACAAATGTGTGCCTTTGTAGGCCCGTAGCTCCACGCGGTAGCGGCAAGCAAAACTATACTCCACTAATGGAACAAAGAGCGCTTTGTTTACCCTACCAAATAAAGCAGATTTCGTTGCTTGATCCAAAATTAATCATTCTAGCTGGACTCACCGCCGCTAGGGCTTTTCTTGGTACGAAAATGGTCCAAACCATGAAACAGGCGGCAGGTAAGTTGTTTCTACCAGAAAACGGACCACTTGCTGGCCGACACACTTTTGTACTATATCACCCTGCCTTTCTAATTCACGCAAAGAAAAAGGGTGAAGAGATATACAAACAGATAAGACAAGACACGTGGAAGCACCTCCAAATCCTACGTGATAAAATTGAAGAATTAGACATAGAAGTTAGTGGAACCAGGCATATATGCTCTGTCTGTAACGAGGGCTTTATAAGCAGGAGACCATATTTCGTAGAAGGCAGACCAGTATGTGCGAGTTGTGGGAAAAGGAGCCATGTAATCAATGAATATTTATGAACACTTACTCCCGTTGTGTAAAAACTGCCAGTACTCTAATATTAATAGTGATGATTATGAGGATGGGCTAATTAAATGTAAATTTGACGGAGATAGCAAAGATAACAAATCAATATGCAACCTTAAGTACGGAGAACGGGTACTATTTAAGTCTATCAATGAGGGAGAAAAACTGTAATGAAAATACATGAGTCTGTTGGACTTACATACGACGATGTACTTGTAAGGCCCGGATACTCAGAGCTATCTAGTCGACAAGATGCTAATTTCATGGTTACTAATAGTCCATTACACGAAAAGCCGTTAGCGCCAATTATCGTTGCCAATATGAAGACCTTGGCTACGGTTGAAATGGCATATGCACTAGATGAACTGGGTATCATGGTTCCGTCTCACAGATTCCAACGTACTATAGATCAAGAAGTTTTCCATATAACATATACATCTACGACTACCCCCGAGGCTGCAAGCATTGGCGTCAAAGAGAGAGAAAGAACAGAAAAGTTAGCAGAGCATATCGATGTGTTTTTCTTGGAACTAGCCCATGCAGACAATAAATATGCCATTCAAGAAATCAAATGGCTTAAAGCAACCTTTCCTGATAAAAAGCTGGTTGTTGGCAATGTAGCCACAGGAGATGCAGCTAAGAGACTTTTTGATGCGGGTGCTGATGTTGTAAAGGTTGGAATAGGTCCAGGTGCCGTATGCACTACAAGGCTTGTTACTGGCTGTGGAGTGCCGCAAGTAAGTGCCCTGATAGAATGCGCCGCCGAAGGGCCAGTAATTGCCGATGGCGGTATCCGTAATAGTGGAGACATCGTAAAGGCTCTTGTCGCTGGAGCAACGTTCGTCATGATAGGATCTCTCTTTGCAGGAACAGACGAAACCGCCGGAGATAAGTTTAATAAGAAGGTTATGTACTATGGCATGGCCTCTAGAGAGGCCGGCAAGGTCTCGGACGGAAATGTACCAGAAGGTATTTCTCATGTAGTTCCATATGCTGGGAGTGCTGCCGGGGTTGCCCGCGACTTGCTAGCAGGAGTCAGACAGGGAATGGCCATGGTGGGTGTCTCTACGCTAGAGGAGCTTAGAGAAAAAGCAGAGTTACAACTTGTGAGCGTCAACTCCGTCATAGAAAACCAGCCACATATACGCTTTAGAGTATAGGAGGAATAATGATTAATGAAGCATTATTTAGTAGCGATAGCTCGGAGTGGCGAACGCCGCTGGAGCTTTTTCATCAACTAGACATGGAGTTTAGCTTCGAACTTGATGCCGCTGCTACCGAGGAAAATGCATTATGTGCTTGCTTTATAGACAAGGAAGAGGACGCCCTAAGTGACAAGAATCCCTGGCATACATTTAATAGCATTTTTATTAATCCGCCGTATGGCAGAGGAGTTAAAAAGTGGTGTGAAAAGGCATGGAAGGAGAGCCAAAAAGGATGTACCGTGGTTATGTTGCTTCCTGCCAGGACTGATACTAGATGGTTTCATGACTGGGTATATGGGCGAGCAGAGGTAAGATTTTTGCGTGGAAGACTAAAATTCAGGTTTCCCGACGGCACCCCAATACCATCTGCAGCCCCATTTCCATCTATGGTTGTTGTATATAGGCCCCCTTATCAGAGGAGTGTGTAAAAAATGACTATAACTGTAGTAGCACCGAAAGCTATCCTTCTGACACCGGTAGCCCAGTTGTTAACTTATCCTGGCCAAGTAGAAGTGGCTACACGCACATGCTATAAGTCAGAAGATCGTATTTCTGAAGGCTCTGCAACACGACTTATTAGAGGGGTTATCAAGCGTGGACACGAGAGCGTCATAGAGCATTGCAATGTCTCATATAGATTTATCTGTAGTCGGGCAGCCAGTCATCAGATTGTTAGGCACAGACTGTGTGCTTTCTCTCAAGAGTCCATGAGATATGTTGATTATGGAAAGAAAGGATTCCAGGTCGTCGTTCCTCCGTTAATTCTAGACGACCAGGCTAAGCTGAAGGAATATATGAGTTTTATGGAAGAATGCTATAAGAAATATATCTCACTACGAAATAGTGGTATGCGGCCAGAAGATGCCAGATTTGTTCTGCCTCAGGCCAGTAAGACAGAGTTAGTTATGACAGCTAACCTAAGAGAATGGAGACATGTAATTAAGCAAAGAGCCCTCAATCCACACGCACAATGGGAAATTCGCAGTCTCATGAAGGCCGTCCTGTATGAATTAAGCCATTACTTACCTGTATTTTTTGAAGACCTACTAGAGAAGAAATATGACTAGACCAACTAAAGATGAATACTTCATGCAGATGGCCGATCTCGCAGCAACTAGAAGTACATGCCTGCGTCGTAAGGTAGGAGCGATCATCGTTCTGGACGATCAAATAGTTGCTACTGGATATAATGGTGCGCCGCGCAAAGTAGCTCACTGCAAGTATCCAGATCAAACAGACGATGAGCATAGAGTTTGCATCAGGATGTTATTAAATATTCGCTCTGGAACAAGACATGAACTCTGTCGCGGGCTACATGCTGAACAAAATTGTATTATCCAGGCTGCTAGACATGGAATAAAAATAAAAGGTGGTGTGTTATATTGTAACTTCAAGCCATGTATTATCTGTACGAAAATGATTATTAATGCTGGACTGAAAGAGGTAGTGTATAAAGAGGATTATGCCGATGATATGGTGGACTACATGGTGAAGGAATCAAGTATTACATATAGGAGGTTCACCAAATGACACCAGAAGTCAAAAGCAGGAAAATTCTACGGTTTAGCAAGGAGTTAGGTCTACACTACCTCGATCGAGGTAAGAGTTCTTGCAAATGGAGTACCAAATTCTGCAGAAGCAAATGCTACTATAATAAGTTTATGATATATCCGCAAATGCGAGGATACCTACAGCGAGCGGAGCTAGCATGGCAAAGCGTTGAACCAGCAGTATTTCAGGATGCAGAAAGAATTAGGTTATGTAAAGTTGGCGATCCATTCAAGGATTATCAGGATATTGAACGCGTTGCGTTATGGGCAAAGGCAAATCCAAGCACTAAATTCTGGGCCCCCACCCGCGCCTGGCGCAACGCGAAAATGAAAGCCAGGATCGAGAAGCTATTTGATATTCCAAATCTCCATATTATGGCAAGTATCGATCCTTCTAATACCAAAGAGGAACTAGATGATTTAGCTAAGAGTGGATGGTCTACCATGTTTTTTGGGAACGACGAAGAGCATCCAATAGATGCATACTATAAGTGTCCAAAAACATGGGAGAAGACCAAAGGCAGCTGTGGGTCATGTACTCGCGGCTGTTTTAATAATAAGCAGGTACATGTATGGTTAAAGAAACACTAACGTGGAGGAATATTTATGTCTAACGAACATATGCAGTTTTGTGAGACCATCTCGCACCTCACTCAGGAGGAGAAAGAGTGGTTCTTTAATCTTCCATCTATACGACATATTGAGTGGGACAACTATGATGACGATATAGAGATAACCGACATATTGGAAGGCTATGGAATCTCTTTGTCTTGTTATGATGGCCTTGAGTCTCTTGAGGATCTAGACAACTTTCCAAATTTCCAGATAGATGTCTACCAGGATAATGTTGTTCTCCGAGGAGACGAAGGGTTTAACCTAGACCATGTTGCTGCGGTAGTGCAATCGTTTATCAAGAAGTTCAGGCCATATTATGTTTTCACTCTTACTTGGGGCATCGTATCGAGTCGTCCCGGCACTAGCGGTGGTGGATACATGGTTGTATCTTACGATGACGTGGAGAATGGGAATGTATGGCGTGCTGCCCGGCTAACGGAAAGCAAGCTAGGTAGTAGGATAAACCTTGCAGTCCCACCGTTCAAGCTGAGATAACAAAACAGGAAGGAATTATCAGGAAAATAATGACATTTGTAAACCTGCACGTACATAGTATGTACTCATTGCTCGATGGGGCAATGACAACCGACACTATTGCCAGCCGAGCAAAAGAGCTTGATCAGCCGGCGATTGCCCTAACAGACCACGGTACACTTGGTGGGATAATTAAGTTCTGGGATTCATGCAAAAAACATGAAGTAATGCCGATTATTGGAATAGAGGCATATTTGGCTCCCGGATCACGTCTTTACAAGGAGCCCATCGAGGGAATCCCGCCCGCTTTTCACCTTACCCTACTAGCCCAAAATACCACTGGACTACATAATCTCTATAGGCTAAGCTCCCTGGCATACACAGAGGGCTTCTATCATAAGCCTCGTGTAGACGCAGAACTATTACGTCAATATAACGACGGACTTATATGTCTAAGTGGATGCATTAAGGGCAAAATCCAGTGGATTTTGCTTCAGTATGCTACTTCTGGTGACAATGACTTTCTTCAGCTGGCAGTAGATGAGCTTAATACCATGACAGATATATTTGGAGATAGGTTCTACATTGAGGTACAACGTATTATAGAGGAACAAGAAGAAGTTGTGAAGCTTCAGAGACGACTATGTAATAAATTCAATGTAAAGGCTGTCGCCACCTGTGATGCTCATTATGCTAAAGCCGGAGACATGGATTTCCATGATCAGATCATCTGTCTGTCTACAGGAAAGACAATCAAAGACGACAATCGCATGGGGCCATTTGATAATATTTATATTAAATCAGAGCAGGAGATGCGCTCTCTTTGGCATGATTGGCCCGAGGCACTAGAAACCTCCATGGAAATAACAGAACGTTGCAAGCAGCTTTCAACCGAAGATCCGTTTGACAACAAAGAACACGTATTTCCTGTCTTTACCGACAAGAAAGAGGAAGACTATAAGATATTCGAAGAAAAAGCCTGGGAAGGACTTAAGGAGCGCGGCCTTGCATCTAGCGAAGAACATAAAGAACGCCTAAAGTACGAGCTTCAAACCATTAAGGAAATGGGATTTCCCAGCTATTTTCTAGTTGTAAGCGACTATTGTAACTGGGCCAAGAAATCAAACATAGCAGTAGGCCCAGGCAGGGGTAGTGCTGCTGGAAGCCTGGTATCATATTGCCTTGGAATTACAGAAATAGATCCCCTAAAATACGGACTGCTGTTTCAAAGATTCTTAAATAAAGGAAGACGCAGCCTGCCAGATATAGACTGTGACTTCTGCATGAACAGACGCAGTGAAGTAATCGACTATCTAGCACGCAGATACGGAGCTGACAAGGTAGCACAGATATCTACATTTGCATTCTTTAAGCCACGTGGAGCATGTAGAGATTTTGCCAGAGCACAGGGCGAGCCATATAGTCTAGGGGAAGAAGCATCAAAGCTTATTCCTCCTAATATCCGGGGACGTGAGCCAACCTGGGAAGAGGCAATTAAATTCTCTCCGCAGCTATTAAGTAATAGATTCAATAACATTATTTCTGCGGCAAGAAAGTCCGAGGGTATCATTAAGCAAAGAGGCATTCATGCTGGCGGGGTAGTGATTTCACCTGTTCCACTTATGGAAGTAGCTCCAGTGTGCTATGGCAGGAATAAAGAGATTGTAACACAGTGGGACATGAAGGATCTAGAAAGAATCGGTTTAGTAAAGATGGATATGCTAGGCATAACGGCACTTACTGTAATAAGCTCAACAGTTGAGCTTATTACCCAAATCACAGGCAAAATATTCGATATTACACAGATTCCCATTGATGACGAAAAGACGTTCGACCTGATTTGTCAAGGAGAAACGAGTGGCCTCTTTCAGTTAGATACGGGTGGCGGAATTCGCGAGTTATGTATGCGCCTAAAACCGCGATCTATCTCGGAGCTCTCAGCTATCTCGGCCATGTATCGCCCTGGTCCACTGGATAGCGGTGTAACAGACGAGTATGTCGATCGGGTAAACCAAAAGAAACCAGTAACATATCTCATTCCAGAACTAGAGCCAATTCTCAAAGATACCTATGGCCTCTTAATCTATCAAGAACAGGCAATGCGTATCGCTACCGACCTTGCCGGCTATACGCTCGAAGAAGCAGACAACCTAAGAAAGGCAATAGGAAAGAAGAAGCCGGAAGATATGGCAAAAGAGGAGAAAAGGCTTATTTCGGGAATGGAAAAGAAAGGAATACCATCAAGCAAGGCAAGAACAATTTGGGAACAAATTAAGGTATTTGCCGATTATGGATTTAACCTGTCTCATAGTGTAGCATATTCGTATATTACTTATCAGACTGCTTTCCTAAAGACCCATTTTCCAGTTGAATTTTACTGTGCCCTATTATCGCTTCATGTAGACAATAGGGATAAGCTGGCGGAATATCTCAGCAATTGCAGAAGGTATGATATTCAGGTGCTTCCTCCTGATATTAATCAATCTGGTAGCGGCTTTACAATAGCGGATGGTGTTATTCGGTTTGGTCTATCGGCAATCAAGGACGTTGGTGATAAGGTTTGCAAAAAGATTTTGAAGGTTAGAAAAAATAAACCGTTCACCGACCTAGTGAATTTCTATGACAGAACCAGGTCCGCTGGCATTACGAAGCGTACCATAGAAGCACTTGCAAAAGCAGGAGCGTTCGACTCTCTTGAAATTCCGAGATCTGCGGTGCTAGATGTGCTAGATAAACTACTATTGCGTACCAGAGACATGGAACGATATAAGAAGAAAATGGAAACATACAATAAACGTCTAACTAGATATTTAGAAAGAGAGGATTTTAGAAACGAGCAACGTAAAAGAGGTGAACGTCTAAAGCCATCGTTGAAGAAACCGCAAAAACCGCTCCCGCCGCAACCGGTTGAAATACCGGATGTTCAGGAGCTTAACATAGAAGAGCTTATGCGTCTAGAGAAGGAAATGCTTGGGTTTTATGTTACTAGCCATCCACTCTATGCGTATGAGATGGAAATACTCCGAGAAACCACTGCACACTGTGGAAGCTTACAGGATCATGTAAATGGCGAGCATGTTGTTATTATAGGCGTTTTGGCAGCAGTAAAAAGGTTTATAACAAGAAAAGGTCAACAGATGGCCGTATTAACGCTAGAAGACTTACATGGCACCGCAGAGGCAGTCGTCTTCCCGCGAGTCTATAGTACTATTTACAACAGCATAGTAGAGGATGCCGTTGTATCTGTCACCGCCAGGGTAGAGGGCGAACAGGGAATGAGTAAAAGACTTATAGTATCTGATGTCAGAAAACTTAAACCAAAGGCTAGTAAGTATACAAAGAGGCAGGAAATGAAAAGAACGGTAACCGGCGCAAAAATATACTTGAATGAATCATCCCTGCAGAAAGCACAACTCGTTGAGAAAGTTACTGATTCATATAAAGGAATGATTCAAACGCAAGTATTCTTGCAAATCGGTGACAATTCGTTTATACTTACTAAAACACCTTCACTCTCAGAAAGAGGTCTTCTGCTTCTCAAGCATAACGGCATTAGGGTGAAGGAGATGTTTAGCCGAGAGGAGGATTAATGGGTACTAAGAATAGCAAAAAGTCTGCTAATTCCAAAGAGTGGTCTGAGGAAGAAATAAGGCTTCTTAAAAAGCTCAGGCCAAAAATGACATTAACCAAAGTACATCAGGCATTTCTGGAGGCTGGATTCAGACGATCACGCAAAGCATTAGAGAGAAAGGCATGTAATTTAGGGGTATTCTATAGCGACCCACCGAGAAAGACTAGAAGTGCATCCGTCAACGAATACTCAGAGGCATGGAGAAAGATTATAAGTCTCAAGGAAGAGTATAAAGAAGACTATGAGCACAGAAAAATCGGCCTCCTGCTTAAGACAAAACCTGCTAGAAAAATCCTTTCGTTATCCGACTTCCATATTCCATTCGATCGGGACGATCTAATTCACGAGGCAATACAGACCCATAGCAACGCCGATATTCTTGTTGTGAACGGAGATATGCTAGATCTATATGCAGTTAGCACGTGGCCCAAAGAGCGATCTATTATCTTACGCAGAGAGTACGAGATCGCAATGGAGTACCTACGTATATTCTCCAAGATATTTAAGCATGTAGTTGTCGTCCGAGGAAACCATGAATACAGACTCAATAGATATTTTCATAGCAACGTTAGCAAAGACGTAAGTTTCATGGTAAATAAGGAAATTTTGGGGCGATTAGTGCGAGGAGAAATTTACGACGACGAGGGCAATATAATCAAACAGCTAGATCTAAAGAATGTTCACTATGAAAGTGGCCCAGAAGCATGGTTCGCAAAAATCGGGAAAACAATGTTTGTTCACCCGCAGAGCTTCTCTCGCGTAGAGGCAAAGACTGCAGTAAATGCTCAAGAGTACTTTATGGAAAGAACAGATATTGATGCGGTTGTAATCGGTCATACACATCAACAGGCATTCGTTCCTAGCAGAAATAAGCTCTGCGTTGAACAGGGCTGCTTATGTTGTCCGCTTGACTACGAGAAGCAGGGTAAGCTAAGATACAAGGCGATGACACTAGGATATTGTGTTGTTTATCAGGACAAGGATGGCAATTGCGACTTTAATGCTACACACAACGTCTACCTTGGCACTCAATATCCCATCAAAAAGAGCTTTGAAGAAATAATGCAAGAAACCAAAACTAAGCCAAGGAGTAACAAATGAAAACAGGAATCGATTTAGCTGTTCAACAGGCACAAAAGGGTAAGAAAATTACACAGCAGGCTGCTTTGACTGCGATGATGGAAACGAAAACCATCACAGAGTCGCTCATGAATACAGTTGGCCGTCTAGCTCAAGCACAGTCTGCCCTGGAAAACATCCTAGAGCGCCTTGATACCACAATGGGCGTTTTGCTTTCTCTTCTTCTAAAAGACAAGAAGGTTTTTACAGAAGAAGACTGGAGCAATGCATGGGACACATATGTCGTAAAACCTCGTGAAGAGGCCCTACATAAGCATATTGAGCAGCTAAAGGAACAGGGCGGAGAAGATAAGTATTATGGCGAAGTGCTGGAAAGAGTCCTGTCTTTTGAGTTTGAAGAAAAGGAGATCCAAGGCAGAAAGCTATCTGGCGCAGATGTAAAAGAATTCTATGTACAGATGCTAGTTAACCCTGCAACCAGGGGTGCTGCGGCTGACGATCTACGAACCAACTACATGAAGGATCTGCCCGAATTTAATAAGGAAGAGGCACTTAATAGTGCAATCGAGAAGCTAAAAGTAGAAGCTGAACAAGCAGTGTTAGAACAAGAGGAAAATACACACCCAGAATGCCATTACTGTGGTAGGTCAGATTGCGAGTTCTGCAATCCGCCTGGTGCCGATAAGGAGTAATATTATATGTCGTTTGATCTAGTACGAGCAACAAGAGAATTTAGATGTCGAGGTAAGTTTAGAGGTCACGCACCTCACAGCTTCTATCCATCAGAAGCCTCTGTCGTAATCCAGGACGAGAACGGTCAGAAAAAGGTACTTGGTGGATGTATTCGGGCTGCTTACTTTAGGTGCACCAGCCAGGACAGACGAAAGAGAGATGATCGTTCTCAGACCATTGCGGAGCTTGGAAAGGCCGCAGAGGATATGCTTGTTGAAGATTGGAAAAGAATGGGCATCTTTGTTGATAGGGCTGTGAGGTTTGAGAATAGGGATTTTAATATTCGTGGAGAGATAGACGTAGTACTAAGAGAACCTGACACAGGTACATTGTTTGGCGTTGAGTGCAAGTCTATCTATGGCTATAGAGCAGACGCCGAAGTTTTTGGTAATTCAAGAAGAATAGGCCGACCAAAAGTTAATCATCTTCTTCAAACCCTTGTATATACTTCTGAGTTCATGAGCAGGCTGGCATATTTCAAGATGTACTACATCGATCGCGGAGATGGTCAAGAGGGCCAGTTTGATATTTCCGTTCAGACAACAGAAGAAGATGGTAAGACAGTGAAAGTTGGACTGATTGACGGCGAGGAAATAAAGCTGTTTACGGTAGATGACATTTATGGCAGGTTTACCGAGCTTAAACAATATCTAGATAAAAATATTACCCCGGCACCAGACTACGAGCTATATTATTCAGATGGAAAGATTGAGTTTCTGCACCAGACGGGCGAAATCAGTAAAAGCAAGTATGAGAAGTTTAGAAAAAAGGGTGAATCCGAAAGACCAGGGGATTGGCAGTGTAGATATTGCAACTATAAAGATATCTGTTGGGTATAGGTAAAGTATCATAAACGAAAACCTGGCTTGAGGCCAGGTTTTCTACTAGTAGGAGAAAGTAGATGCATTCCAAGATTGCAAATCTAGAAGAAGTTATGAAAAACCTACGTGGATTTTTACGCCAATACTTGGCAGAGTTTGGTATCGATACCTCTAAGAACTTCTCTTGTCTGAACCCAAGACACGAAGACAATAATCCTTCTATGTCCTGCGGACAAAATCCCGAGAATGCATACTGCCACGCTTGTGGTGTGACGTGTGATATTTTCCAGGCTGCTCACTGGCTAGAGGATAAGCCAATTATTGGTAGTGCCTTTATAGAAGAAAATGTTATGTATTTAGCATCTATGTTTGGCGTAGAAGTAGAGCTAGAGGAGATGACAGAGGAAGAGGTTTATCGACATCAAACATATCGTGCCTACAATGACGCAGCAAAACTAATAGCCGCCAAGAACTTCGGTGACTATACAAAGGTAAATAAGGAGATTAGACGACGCGGCTGGAGTAAGGATATTACCTCTGTTGGCACTGTAGTGTATAAAGAATTTCGTGAAGCACTCAAGGCAATGGGGTACGAAGCGAGATTTCAGGACGAGATAGACCTTGGTCGACCCGATATCTTTAACGAAAACAACATGGTTTTTACAATTAGAGATGAGCGTGGTCGGCCAGTGGGGTTTGCCGCTAGAAACCTTGCATACGACGGAAATGGCCCCAAGTATACAAACCAGAAGACAACCGGTCTAAGATGCAATATTTACCAAAAAGCCAGACGACTATACGAAATCCATACTGCCCTAAAGTATACTCCACCCTTGTATATTTTTGAAGGATATGCTGATGTTATCACTGCTCAGCAGGCAGGACTTATGAACTGTTGCGCCATTGGGGGCACAGCATTCACGGAAAAGCATGTAGACCTGCTAAAGAGCCTTGGTCTTTATCAGATAGTATTGGTGCTGGATGCAGATGAAGCCGGAAAACAGAAAACCGCTCAGCTGCTGGATAAATTCTTTTCCAATCAGCGAGACATGCAGATAGAAGTAATTAATTTGCCAGACGGCATGGATCCTGACGATTTTATTAGAGAAAAAGGCCTTGATGCATTCCTGGGACTCAAAAGATGGAGTGCATTTGAGTGGAGATTAAATCAGTATAGTGACGAATACGACGACGAAGAAGTATGCAAGGTAATGATTCCGCTAATAGTAAACGAGCCAAGCTACATTGCCCAGGACAAGCTATGTGGAGTCTTAGCAAAATTCACCGGAATTGACAAAAAGACAATTAAAGCCGAGCTAGAACGTCTACAAAACGAACACGAGAGACTCAAGGCTAGGGAGAAAGAACTTGTAGTAGATCAGATGGTCTCTGCAATTAGGCAAAGCCCAGACGACGCTAAGACCTTACTGTACGAAGCAGTAGGTAAAATAGAACAAATCGAAGAGAAATACGACGAAAACACCTTCTCGCTAGAGGGATTTATTACGTGGGTAGAGGAAACTAAAACATATGAGGAATCTCTTACTGGTGAGTTTGCTGGATTTCATTTATCTGAGCTTGGATTAGGTGGACTAGGAGAGCAACTCAATGGCAATTGGCGAGAGGACGTATTTATGTGTTGGGGTGGAGCCGCAAATGCGGGTAAAAGTAGCATGTTGGTACAGTTAGCACACGAACTCGCACGCGATGACCGAAATAATGTCTGCGTTATATATCACACAATTGATGATAGTAAAGAGCAGCTATTACCACGATTCGTATGTCAATCCTACGGTAATACAGATCTAACTATCAACCAGGTAAGAAATCCCAATTATTATCTTAAGCACGACGAACAGGGCGAAGCAATTATCGAGAGACGCAGAATGGGCTACGAAGAGCTCATAAGACTTATCCGAAACGGCAGAATTATCCTAAAAGACGCCAATGACGGTACGAGTTTTGCATTTGGTGAAGGTCTCATCAAATACTATCAGCGTAAATACCCGAAAAGACGGATAGTTTATATTTTAGATAACCTCCATAAGACACCTGATTTTAGCAACATGGAGCCAAGAATGAGATTCAAGACGCTATCTAATCGCATGAAAGACACAGCCACCAGGCTACATGTGCCAATCATCGCAAGCGTAGAGTATACCAAACTACCATCAGGAACAATTCCAAACAACAATAATATTGCGGAAACTAGAGCCGTCATATATGATGCTAGTTTTATTGCTCACTTATACAACGATCTACATGAACGCGGCGGAATGGCTGTTTGTGTACACGAACACGAAGGAGAGATTCTACCAAGAATACGCCTTGGAATCGGAAAGAACAAGATCACAGACTTCAAGGGACGGTTGTTTCTTGACTTCTTCCCTGCGAGCGGAATCTTTAGGAGAATTCCCACTCAAGTAGCAGAGATGGACATGAAGAATAGAATTCAGTCAATGAAACAAATGCGTAGGACAGAAGCCGTTCCCGGTCCACGAAAAGAGGTCTTTACTGATACAGACGGAGACGAGGCCTCCATGCCATAACAATCATTAATAACACTGGAGCAGATAGATGAAACTTAAAGATTTCTGGAAATTTAGCGCCAAAGATATTGTCTACATTTTGATCATAGGAGCGACTGTTTTCTTTGGATACCGCGCGTTTATGGATCTACAAGCTCAGGTGGAGAAAAGCAATATCGCATACAAGCAACTATCCGATACGTTAGCCCGAGCCCAGAGTGAGATGGTTACAAAGGCAGAACTAAACCAAATAGCCACAACAATCGGTGTAGATCTTGGCAAGATTAAGGGAGATTTATCCAAACTAGATGCAAGACTACGTGCGGTCGGTGAAACCGTAGCAAGCATTGAGGGCGGAATAAACTCGGATCAAGGTTCAGATGACAGTATTGACCATGATCCCGGACAACAACCAGAAGAATGTAAGCTATGTGATATACACGGGTATACTGCTAGTATTCAAGTGAAAGATGTAAAAATTGGTAGTATGCCTCATGCTTCGGTAGAGTTTGATGCCAGCAGAGAAAAACCCTGGACGATTCGATATGACGATGTAGACGTAAAAGTTAAGACAATTGTTGGGGAACAGGAGAAGGAGAATGGCCATCTTGTGTTCTATCATACAATAAGCCTGGTAAATAAAAGCCGTCCAGAATTAATTAATAAAGAATTTAAGCTGAAGGTAGTCTCTTCTGAGTTCAAAGAAAACATCTCTACCGAGAAAAGGTTTTACTGGTGGGCTCCCCATCTTGATCTCAACTTTGATAACAATTTTTCTCTCTCTGAGAAAGATCTATATCGACCTGGTACGTCTCTTGGGTTTAGTGTGTGCGCCTATGGGCGCACTAAAAGTGATAATGACTGGAGATTTATCAGGATAGCAGTTGGCATAAACACAAATAAAAACCCATACTTACTAGTAGAACCAGCAAGATATAATCTTGGTCGATATCTACCGATTATGAATGATTTATGGATTGGATTAGGCGGATTTTATGACGGAGGATTTGGTGTTAGTATAAGCATTGGAACTACGCTGTAAAATGTGTTATTATGTATTTGTAAAATATACGAAAAAGTGCTATATAGTAAATGGAGGATTTTTGAATTGAAAGCAACGCGTATTATTATGGAAGTGATAGACTTAAACACCGGCCAAATACTAAAGAGAAAAGGTATTGTTGTTAGACAGGATGATTTATATGAGACTCGGCTTAGAATGGCCCTAGATGCGCTATATAGCACAGAGCTTTGTGTAAGCGAAGTAATAGAAAAAGAAACAGCACAAACAGAAACAGCGGAGGGAGATAAATATAATGCCAGTGAGATACTTCCGGTGCACAAACAATAACTGTAAGAAGATTACTAAGGTATGGTACAACATGGAAAATCCGCTGTTTGACTTTACTAAGGAATGGATATATTGTTCGCAATGCAAATCAAAAGCACTTGGTCTAACAAAAGAACAAATACATAATTTGCACTCTTCTCTGCTTAATAAGACACGGAACCAGTAGAAAAAAAAGGAGGACCACATGCCAATCTACGATTATGTATGCAAGGGCTGTGGAAACAAATTTGAGGTAGTGTATTTTAAGATCGAGAACAAGCAGAAAAAGGCCAAATGCCCAAAGTGTGGCAAGCAGGCGACACGTGTTCCTTCCGTGTCTGCTAGAATGAAGCAAAACTGGAGCTCGTGGAACGTCGTATAATGATATCGTCATTCGATCTAGATGTATTTCAGTATTGTAGAGCAAAATGGAAGCTGGCAAAAGCGGCCAATGAGATTCCCTCGCCAGCCGATATAATACAAGATGATTATACCTATAGTATCAGGAAGACCATCTTCCAAATGTATTCATGGCTTCAAGAAAAAGGAAAGCTAATTACAGATAAACAAGTAAGAAGCAGATGGGATAAAAACTGGTATCAAAAGGCCTTAGACTCGGGTAAATACGCTGGCGACGAATTACTTCGTAAGACTGCTAACGGCTGGAAAACGTTAGAAAAGTATTGGGGAGATATTTATATACAAGAAGCAACATTAGAACCAATAGTTATTAATATGGAGTTTAACTTCTATCTTCACAATATCCTCTTCCGTCCACACATTGACATACTACTTGCCAGTCCAAAGGAAGGAATAATCGTCAGATCAATTGGAGGACCAACAACAGCCCAAATCCTCCATAATAGCTTAGCCTCCAAACTCCTAATAGTAGCCCTCGAAAAAACATTAAACAGATCTGTTGACTTATTATCTCATGTTAACATCCTCCTACCACCCGGAACATGTGCATTAAGACAGGTAAATATAGATAGGACATACAGAAAACGCGCACTTGCTGCGATCCAAGACGTAAGCATATCAATTAAAAACGATGCAATATACGGCATAATGCCATGGGACTCCAGGCAATGCGATTCATGTAAATATAAGAGAAAATGCTGGTATTAGATTAAGAAAGGAGGGTAAAGAAAATGTTAAAAGTATATTCGAAAGACGGCAAACTAAAGTTTGTTCTGCTAGATGATGATACTCAGCTTCAGGAGGCCGAGACTTTGCTTAAGGTTCTAAAGGAGTATGGCATTGAGCTAGAGGCCCCAGAGGAACTCAAAGAACAACTAAAGCCAACCGGCATCTCGCAGGATGACACCAAGCGTGTTAAAGGAGATGACTAATGTCAGTGAGACGAAGAACCAGACAGCGAAATCGTAGGCTTGAAAAGGGACGTCCTTCCTCCAAGACAAAAAGAGCAAAGGAGGAAAAGCTTAGGCAGCACAGAGCACAGGTTAAGAACAGATATAAAAGACCAGAGTCACCCTCTTTAAAGAAGCCATCTAGAAATGATCCTTGTCCCTGTGGATCTGGCAGAAAGTATAAATATTGCTGTATGCGATCTACAAAGGAGAATACTCAATGTACAACAGGCCAGTTAATAGAAAAGCAAAAGAATTAGTTGCTTGTGATAAATGCGGATGCACGGTATTATCTGCAGTTCAGGTTGGTAGATTTTCTTCTGTTTCACACTCTTTGTATGCAAAGCCAATACCACTAGGAGATACTTTTTGGATGCTAAAGTGCGCAAAATGCAATAACATAGTTTTTCCGCCCATAGACACCTATATGGTTGGCCCTCAGGTAGAAGCAGAAT
>QMTU01000001.1 GCA_003663585.1 Thermoplasmata archaeon | reverse complement strand
TTCTTCGAGTGTTTTCATGTTCTTACCCGCGTAATTGAAAAAAGTGATAATAACCTCGAAGAGCTTGGTCTTCTTATCTTAAAGCTAGCAAGTCTAGCGGGTGGACAGATGCTTGCCGATGCCATAAACCCGATGGCCTGGCCACCGTGTAGAACACAAACCTGCAGTGACTGCTGGATAGCGACTACCGGTATGTGTGCACATAGAAATACTCCAGCAGATCTACGCAACGCTGCTATAGCTTCTATAGAAGCTTTGAAGAGCACTTCTACCACAGAAGCCAAAGAGCTTTTAGGGCATTTTAGCGGATTTGATAAAACAGATCCAATTATTCTTGAGACATTAATACACCAAAGCAGACTAGCTCTGAAGGAGACGAATTATGCCCGGAAACCACAGGGCGACCAGGCTATACAGTGCCCAACAGATCAACATAGTCAGGATAGCAAGAGACCTAGTAACAAAATGGATGAATAAGACAATAAAGGAGACTAGAAACGGCGCCTATAAAAGTCCAATGGATATAGAGTACTCCTTTAGGGATTACTTGGACTCTACCCGTGCTACTGGAATACCAATCGAACCTCTTTACCCAAACCTCACGCTTAACAACCGAGTTCCAGAATATGGATATCATACCTCAGTTGCAGTTAATGAGGAGGTGAGTAGATCCAAGCCTACCGATACAGAGTTCCAACCGGGAGACTTGATATCAATAGATGTTAGCGTCAGACTAGACGGTATGTGTGTCGCAATGATTGACACTCTAACATACCGCACCCCAACTAGGTTATATAGCAAGCTAGTCGGGGTTGCCTATAGCATACTAGCTCAAATTATAAGCATGCTGAATTACGGCAATATTGCTAGCAATGCCATTGCAGGTATGATAACTGAATCGGCCAAGCAGAACAATATTACTGTAATTCCGAATATTGTCTCACATGGAATAGGACTCTCGTCATTTGAAGAGCCCATTATTCCTATAAAGCCAACAGACAGAAATGTACTTCTTCGAAGAGGAAATGTGATACTAGCTCAGATAGCGATAACGGAAGGAGACGGTGGACTTATAATAGATACAGATAAATGGCTGCTTATAACACAAGATGACTCACCAACAGTCCATGTAGGTAGGACGGTTATAGTTGGAGAGTTATAGTTATGGGAAAGGAGGAGTTATGCATAAAGTAAGACGAGCAGATCTCAGCGAGTTGCCGGAAAACGTTGTATTAATTGTAGATACGGAGGACGAGATTTATAAAATCGTTCCTGGTTATACCATGAACGGTTTTCGGGCAGTGAAGGTAAGCACACTAGACGAAAACGATCGAGAAACCGAGAAAGGAAACTTCTTTCTCAATACCATATGCGTAGGACAACCACTTCGATGCTTGTCTATTCCGAATACAGACGAGAAGGTAATCTCACTGCAAACAACCCTTGTCTCATCTCCAATAGAATCTATTGAAGTTTATGGTGGAGACGATACAGAATGCGCTATGGCGCGGTAAAAGCCTTATTGAGCTTGCTCTTTGTTCTCCCGCTAGAAGCAAAGGCACGCTGCATAGTACATGACGTCCAACAAGGAGAAACATGGAGAGGTATTTCCATTCAATACTACAAGTCTCCATATCGTGTCAAAGATCTTCTAGTTCAAAACAATTTTCCCCGCAAACTGCTGGCTGGCAGCAGAGTATACATTTATATTCCTACGGAAGATGACTGGCAAGCAGCATGCGAAAATGCAATATCCTGGCGGCTGAGTATGAGACGACGGTACGATAGAATACCTACATTTATCCAGGCAATCCCGCAAGCGATTCAGCAGGTATTTCCCAGTATTAGCCCCGAGAGAAAGCTGGACTTGTGTATCTCCGCTCTGGTAACAGCAGAGCAAGAGACAATGTATGAGTTCATGATTGGTAGTGCTGGCGAAGTGGGAATATACCAGTTCAAACTAGATACTGTCCGCCTTACTGGCAGACAAACCAAGGTGTTATCAATTGCATCAGAAAACGACGAATATCTTGTGAGACTTTTGTTAGATCCTTTAGAGGCTACGAAAGTATTTCTCCTCCATTATATGTATCTACTTCAAAGATATGAATACAGCCACAGACTTGCCTGGAGACGCTATAATAATGGCAGCATGGCAGAGGCATATGCGGAGAGAGCAATGGATAAATATACTACCATAACCAGACAAAAGCTGTTTAACTGCCAAAAATTTTTGAATGGTGAGTTGCCATAAACAGAAGGGAGTAGTAATGAAACTCCTAGGTAAGTTGAGCTTGATAATATTAGTAATATTTCCATTTACATCTTACGCAAATAGCTTCAGGGATAATATTGACAGTGTACGCGGAATGTTGTTTCTGAACAGGCATTATACTAATGGTATTATACTAGGATGTAACAAACAGCATAGGTGTATGATATTAAGCGTCGCCCATTCCTGTAACTATAATCTTTTACTTAGCAAGCTTGTTGACCTCTTAAGGCTTGGCCGAATAGACCGTACAACTTTTAAGGCTCGAATAGAATATTTAGCCTCACTTGTAAAGCAGAGAAGGCTTTGCTCTGGTATCTTGGCAGAAGACTCAACTTATTTCCGATTAGCAGGAATTGATTTCGACCGAGATCTTGCACTCTTCAGCATTAACCTTCAGGATAATTATGTTCCTACAGTAACTCTTGCAATTAAAACTCCTTCTCCAAAGACACGCATATATATGCTTTTGCGAGCTCACAGGATTAGCCAAATTATCACTCTTTTTAGCAAAGTTGGATTAAGATATCTGAATACTGAGAACAAGTTTGAACTTGTTCAAGCACAGTTTATTGGAGGTCCCGGCGGCAGCGGGAGTCCTATATTTGAGGAACAGACAGACACACTAATAGGAATTTTCTGTGCAGAGTTGCTCAGAGAGGGTTCTCCTATGGCTCCAACCAGAGCCTCCTTCTTCGTATCTACCGAAGAAATAAGGAGTTTCCTACAGAAAGCTGTTCCCTATTGGAGGAAGATGCAAAATGATAGTGAATCTTATAGGCCCTATTGCGTCGGGCAAGACGACCTTTGCAAAATGGTTCGTCGGGAAATTCAATGAATGGACACACATTGCAATAGACGAAGTAAGAGAACATACAGCTAGAATGTTAAAGTACCATTCATCTTCCTCTGCTATAGAGGACTATGTATGGCATGCAGCATTGCCTAATCTTTTAGAAGATACCAACAAGTATTTTGTACTCGAGTCTACTGGGGTCTTGTGGCGACTTAGAGAGCTGTTTGAAAATCTTGATCATGATGTTTATACTGTCAAGCTAGTCGCTAACACGGAGACATGTAAGAAAAGAGCTCTCACTAGACCCCAGGAAACAAGAAGCGAGCCATACAATATAGATGATACACAAGGAATAGAGCTTGAGGAATTTCTACATACTAGGGCTCCTGGTAATGTGACAATAAAGACTGACAACATAGACAAAGACCAACTAATGAGGGCATATGAGGAAGCTGCCAGATATATTAGGCGCGCTCAGATATGCTTTGATTTATGTAGAGAAGAGCACATAATAGGAAACAATCAGCTTCCGGAAGGAGATAGAACATGAAGATCACAGATGTACGCGTATTTAAACTGCAGAACCCCAAAAGCAAGGTAGTAGCTTTCGCCAGCGTAACTCTCGATGATATCCTCGTTGTAAAAGGGTTTCGTGTTGTGAGAGGAAGCGAAGGACTTTTCGTTGGCATGCCTAGTCGCCGTGGTACAGATGGCAAGTTTCGAGACGATATATTCTTCGTAAATGCTCAAGACAAGAATTCTCCAGGCGCAGCCTTCAGAAATACCTTGCAAAATACTATTCTGCAGGCCTATTCCCAAAATCAACAGAAACCCGACTTTGAGGACCAGACAACTAATACCTCCGTAGTCTCCGATGATGGTGTACCGTTCTAAGGAAGTATAATGGTTATTCGAAAAGATTTTGAAAGAGCTAAGCAGTTCATCTTAGACGAAGCAGCGTCGAACTCCGGAGCATATATATTGTGCCTATACCCAACAATAGGCACTGCATATGGTCTCTATGATAACAACACTCTCGACAAGATATGCGGAGTGTACTTTCTTGACACCGAACTGCTGCTTAGCATTAGAAACTCAGACAACACTCCAAAGACACAGTGGTTTCTAGCAAGTAGGGAAAATGGTTGTATGGCTAACCTGATCGAAATAGGGCCATGGTGCAGACACTTCGCCACAGGACATGATTTAAAGCACTTCATTAGAATGGATACGCAGTATATTTACGAGAACGCGGACATGGAGCCATTTCTCGATATTGCCATCTCCTGTTTGTCACAAGAAGATGCCTTAAATACAATACGCTCGATGGTGTCTGCTCGAGCATTGACACACAGAACGTATCGGTGTGCCTTCGAATCATATTACTATATACTAGCCAGTCTTGCCGCGTTAAAAGCTGGCCATATTATATCTGATCCCTTTGAGCTTACAGAAGTCTCCGATAAGACTGAGATATATGAAATACTATTGCAGAATGTATCAGATGATAATACTATGTTAAGTGACAGAGAGAGGTATTCTATAGAAGAAGAACAGGACTATAACATTAAGCTGGCAAAGGAAATTGTTGAGTCTGGTAACTGCAAACTACCAAGATATAGGCCAGAAACCTATATCAGGCTACTTGATGCAGAACTTCTGCGCTTGAGGAGGGCTCTTCTATGATTAATAAGAGAAAGAAGGGAGACTTGATCCAGCTGCACGACTATAAGCGCGAGTATCTCGAGCTTTATGGTCGTTGTGTAGATAATCCAACAATGGAAGCTATTCTGGCTGGAGATCCAAAGTCAGGCAAGGCACGCATGCGGTTTGGTAGTACTCCACTGCCATGGGAAAGGTCGCTAACCGCACAAGATTTCAGACACCTTAATCAGGCGCAGGAGAAACAATACACATGTCAAAACCCTGACTGCCCAGCCTGTGGCAAATCGGCAACTGCAATCTATTATATGGTAACTCATAAAAAGGAGCTACCGCATTCCGATACAGGCAACACGCTGGTTGACAAAGCTCGTAACCAAATAGATCTTCGTCGATTTGGAAAACGCGAACGCGTCTGTATTCACGTTGGCGTTAGATGTAAGACTTGCAAGCAACATATTAAATATGTTAAGTATTCCCTCTCACACAGGCGAGCGGCCAAAGATCAATTGGTGTCTGGCCCTCATCAACGAACAAGATCTTCCGCAAAATAGGAGGAAAGCATGAAACTCAAGAACTTGGTAGAGAGCTTGAAGAGCATGACCGAGAAAGCAGTCGCAGCAGTTAAGAAGCATCCGCTTCTATCCTTCGGCCTCCTGGTAGCGGCGCTGGTACTGTTGGGACTTACTTGCCAGGGCTGTGCCACATCCAACGACGAACAGGAACTTCCTTCCACAGTTGACGTAAGTGGAGTATACGTAATAAAGAGCGGCTATCAAGAATTTATCACCCCAAGCGGCACAGAGCGGGAAGAATTTACTCTCAGCGACGGCATCGCGCTTTCTGTAAGCCAGTCTGGAGATGCAGTCCAAATGTTTACATGCTTTGGCGTAATGGACAAGGATTTGAAGGTCAGATGCGTAGATAAAGTTGAGACGGAAGACTGGGGACAAAAGTGTTGTAGAATCGACGATGGTGAACTTCAGTTCACAGAAAATGGCGCAAGACTGAGACTTCATATGGAAGGATTTTGTGAGGGCGTAAGCGGAAGCTGGTCAAGCGAGGTAGAGCTGGAACTCCTTTATGACACCCACCTATGTGACTTCGAAGTTGGCAACGATGGCGGTTGACCATTTCAGCAGGAGGGAGATGACTCCTGCTAGTCCCTAGGCTAGGGAAAAACCGATGAATACCATCAAGAAGCCCTCACTGCCGCATTGCTCTGGACCCGTCTATATCTAAAGGCCAGAAAGGAGAAACAGGAATGGAGATCCCGATAAATAGAGAAGCGAGATCTATGAAAAAGCCATCCTTTGCAATGTTCCTGCTTCTACTAGTACCATGCATGGCTGGTGGTGGCTTGCTTGGAGCAGTCGCACTGCCATGCGCTCTCATCGTTGGCACAACCGTCCTGGTCCTCATACCGCTCCATATAATGTTTGGGATAGATCCATTTGCATCACCTGCTGATGTAACGGATGTAATGCGAGTACTTATATGTATATCCTATGTCATTGGCATGGTTGCCGGCGGAGCCCTCTGGACTTATAAGTATCTCGCAGACAGGAGACTAGCCAATGGGATCGATAAGTAGATACAGTAGAAGCCAGAGGTTTAAAGAGTTTCAGAGAGAGAGATTGGAGGCATAGAATGCCAGATATTACTATGTGCCCAGGATTTAACTGTCCCCGAAAACTTGAGTGCTACAGACACATTGCTAGACCTAGCAAATACTGGCAGTCTTACTTTGCAAATCCTCCTCCTGTTGATGCAGATAACAATTGCAAATACTTTGTAGAAGCTACTATTTCAGAAATAGAGTCATACAGAAAGAGAACTAGCAGATGAAATATCTTCTGGCACTACTGATAATGCTGTCTGCATGTACTAACGTTACCGTTTACTCCGGTAACGAGAAACCCAACTTCTATCTCCTCGCAGAATATAACCTCCCGTTATATATGGAAAACTATAGCAGTCCCATCTGTGGTACAACTTTAACCAGCAGAGGAATAGTCACTGCATCACACTGCGTGAATGGGCCTCCAGTACAGCTTTACGTGCAAGACTCAACCGGAAGTCTTTATCCCGTAGAAGTTATTGCCATTGACAGCTTTGAGACAACAGACATCGCTGTTTTAAGCATTCCTAGAGACCTGAACCTTAATCTGCGTGCGGAGATAGCCAAAGTAGAGCCGGAGGTAGGACAAGATGTCTGGATTACTGGCTGCGGCGCAGGAGAATGTGATGCATTTAGTTACGGGATTGTAAGTAAGATATACGTTAGAGATCACTACGGAATGATAGCAAACCAATTCGATGCCACTATTTGGTATGGCAATAGTGGTGGAGGAATCTTTGATTCCGACAATAAACTAGTGGGAGTAGTCAGTCAATTTGGCCCACAATTTAACCGTCAGGGTGGTGGCGAGCCAGAAACTGGATGGCTATATGGCTGCCCAGTAAAAGCAATCAGACAAGTAACTGAGGATGCACTCCGTTAAAGGAGACCTTGCAATGGATATTCACCATCTAACGAAGCTTGGCGAAAAGCTTGGCGATCTAGTATCCACCTATTCCATACGCTCCATTGTAATCCAGATTCCATATAATGGCACGCGGCCGACAGCTCATATAGTATATGCCGACGGTAGCCGGGGGACACTTGAGCTGCGCGGCGAAGAATGGGTTTGGCCAGATGACCCAAATCCCTGTCCGGGTGATATAGCAGCCAGAGACGCCTTCTGAAGTTGTTAGGAGGCTATCCTATGAGCTCTCGAGGAAAAACCAGGAACCTCCCCGTTATTACTCTAATGGGTAACCAGTTTTTGATCATAGAAAATGAAGATGATTTGCAAATAGCTAAGCCAGCGATCCGCGCAGCAATGCTATATCCGATCTGTAGGCGTAGAGTTTCTTGGATTGTACAAACAAAGATTAAGCCAAACCTCTCCGCCTTACTAGAAATGTATAAGAAGATAGCTATCGGTGTACGCCGATATAATAACAGGCCACCCTTCGATGTAATTAGCCTTATAGGAGGCCCTACTAAGGAAGATATTGTTTTTAGCGAAGTAAACCTTGGGCGTTTCTTCGTAGGTATTGGGTTTATGATAACACCCTCTCCTCCAAGAGGAGCAACTATGTCCTATGGTGCTATAGCATATGCAGTATCTCCTGTCTATGCAATACCAGAACCCAGACGATTCCATCCCCACGTTAGTGTCTCCTGTAGTATTTGTTTAGGAAGAGGAGTCGACTCCTTTGTTAAAAGTGCAAGAAGAAATGATTTAGTAAGTTGTCTTGATATTGCCAAGGCCGTACTTTCGTCATACTGCGCAGAAGACTCTTATTTTCCAATTGGTAACTGGTATGGATACTCTTGTGCAGACTGTGGCAATATAGTTGCAAATGATGAACGTTGCTGTAGCTGCATGGTGCCGATCTGTAATCGTTGTGCCATAATTAATAAGGACAGACACTTTTGCAGCGCCTGTGCTTCACACAGAGGACTATAATGCTTCCAGACCCTAACACAACTATAAAAGCACTCTTCCTTTGGAAAGATGGGTATACAGATGTACGCATTATTGATCTACCATTACCTCCGTTCTATAAACGATATTCTGTACTACGCGATGACGTACCAGTGGAAGTACGTTGGCGTTATCTGATGGATCAAACGCATCCAGATGTAGTTGTTCCAGTTGCAATCTTCCGGCTTACGGGAGGTGCTGTATATGTCGAAGAGGAGTGAGGACTATCATGTATACACTTAGCGCAGCACGAGAGCTTCTATCAAGTAAACATGGAATGGATAACTTTATCCGTACTCTCTATAAGTATGCAATTACTAATATGGACGGTTTTTGCTACCAACAGGCTCGATTATGCCATTACAAAAAAGGAATACTTCTGGTATCGCGATATAGCCCACATGAATATTGCTCTATCTACATAGCTCCATCTCAATCCGCCAAAGTGGTACGGGGATGTCAGGATCCACGTGTCTACGGAGACCCCATGCCAAAGCTTCAGAATGGTAACTGGGTTTGTGTATGGGAAGACGGAAGGTGGACTAAAGAGGGTCCCTGGGTACCCAAGATCGAGAGCCTAATCATCGATCTCTTGAGCGAGATAGATCTTGTTAAGAGAAGGCAGATAAATGAGAAGGTAGAGGAAGAGAAAAAGAGGCTTGCAGAAATTAGAAAACAAGATCTACAGCTAATTACGAACTGGAGTTCATAGGAGCAAGGCCATGAGTAGTATAAAGTTTGTTTTGCGGCTTATTTCATCCGCCCTGCTAGCTATTTATCTACAGGGATGTCAACTAGGAATACCAGAGGATCTTAAGAATGCAGACGAAACCCTTGAGGAAGTCAGTCAGAAGCTAGACCAATGTCTAGCTGGCTTGGAAGCGGCTACATTACTATTAAAGCAATGTATCGAGGAGAAGAATAATGAGGGGGATGACAGATAGAGAAGTTGTGGCCCATCTACGAAAATGGGTGAAAGCAAATCATGACGTACTTGCCTGGCCAACAGATGGCTGCGGATACTATCAGCATTTACGATACATAAGATATAGAAACGACTTTTTACAAAAAGGAGGGTATTTTAGAAGCAATGATGACCACATAAAGTTTGTACTAGAGTATGCAGATAAGCTGGAAAGAGGAGATATAAAATGAAGCTAAGCAAGGCAGAGGCGAGCTTGTTGATGTATTTGGAAACGCGGGCAGTAGATCATAAAGGCTGGGTTGATACAAGCTTAATGAATAATGAGGACTTCGCTATTGTAAAGAAGTGGAACAAGGAAGGCTATGTTAAGTTTGGCCGGGTGGCTTCCAGTGACATCACCTATACCCCTGGCCGCTACTACCGCCTTACGCACTGGTGTGAGCTGTCGGACGCAGCCTGGGGAAATGTGGCCCAGCTGCGCAGAGAACGCGCTGAACGTGGCCTTCAGAGTCGTATCTACAGGAGAATAGAGGAGATAGAAACGTGAAAGAGATAGTACCAATGAAAGCTGAAGAGATAAGATACGGGAAAGAGTTAACACTGTTTATTATGCGCCTGTTCACCGGACTACTAACGCCGGCAGAGGAAGCGGCACTGCTGCTGCGGTGCAAGGGCAAGAGCTATCAGCAGATAGCCAACAAAATAGAAGTGCCGCAGAAGCGTGCTCGGTATCTGGTGATGAGTGCGATTGCCGAACTTAGGAAGATGGCCGACGTGTGCGCGGAGGAGAGATAAAGAAGTGATGAAAATCTCTGAACAAGCCGGAGAAATGTCTATCCCCGCACAGGAGGAGAAGGTGTCTGAAATCTATGTAATACTTACCGACGACAATGGCAATTCATCTGCTAACAGAAGGGTAATTACTAAAGGTGCAACGATATCAGATCTATTCTTCCAAGAAATGGGAAAAAATGCCAACCCCGCCAAGTACCTTGTTCGTGTTAATCGCGAACATATAACCATAGATCATAGGTTACAGCCCGGCGATCGAGTAACCGTTACTTCTGTAAAGTTTCCACTATGGGATCTAGAGACGGGTAGTTCCGTTTAGAGAAACGTGACAACTAATCGAAGTAGGATAGAAGGGTTGAGAAGGGTTCGACTGTACTGCAGAGTATTCATGTACAGTATGCTGGGAAAGATGGCTAGAGAGTAACTAGGAGGAAACAAAGTGGTCGTTCTCGGGTTTGGCCGTATTGAAGAAGCAGAACAGCAGGCTATTAAAAGTGCTATAACTACGGGTGTTGAGGAAGGCAAGAGTATCGACGATGTGTTAGAGGAGTGGAATAGTAAAGCAGATGAATATGATGCCATGCCGCGCGGAGTTGCACCCCAACGATATACTAGAGTCTACTACATTAATAGGGAGCATCCAATGTCACCCGATGGATGGGCACTGTTGTTAGTAGAGGAAGAATACCCGTATGCTTCGTAATCTATAGAAATGAATTTAAAGATTGGTGGTAGAGGAGGAATATCAATTGCTTAGCACCAGCCAATGCAAAGAATACATAAGAAAGGGTGGAGTAACTTGCCCATATTGTGGAAGTTATGATCTTCAGGGAGGTTTTGTAGAAATCGATCAGGGGACTGCCAAACAGCCAATGACATGTTTGGCATGCAGTAAAAGCTGGCATGACTATTATGAACTTGTTGAGCTAGAAGAAGATACTTCAGATAGCTAACACATTTTGGGGCTGAACAGGGTTCGACATGCTAGAAAAAGCCAATGGACGACTAGTGGCTGGGCAGGCCACTCTAAAAAGGCCCATCTCACAAATGCCGACGATTCGCTCGCATTCATGGCTTCGGTTGCCGACATGGCTTCCATGTCTGGCAGCCGCGCTTACGTGTAAACGTAAGCAGCCATCAGGGCTGCGCTCGCCCTGGTAACCAAAGTAGCGGGTTCCGGGTACCTAGCCCATGCTAGTCCAAAAAGCCCGGTGGTGCGCGATAGAGGGAGCGCCAAAGGAAATCCTGGGAAAGGCGCTATATAAGATAGAACCAGGTGATATGGTCGTATGAAGTTGGTGGATTCTATCATGGACGCGGGTTCGACTCCCGCCAGCTCCATAAACTAAGACATCCATGGAGGATATAATGGCAAATGAGGTCTTTGGCGCACAAATCCAAAATGCAGGAACTCAACCAAGCTCATCTGATATTGATAAACTACTGCAGGACCTGCCGTCACCTACCAAGACGCCCCAAATAAGTCTATCATCTATTATCGATCACAAAGGTTTACTCAGCGCCAACGACGAGTTTCGCAAATACATATCCGACATTGCACCATTATACCAGAAGATATTGGAGATTACAGAGACCAACAACAGTGTCCCTACGATCTTCTATAATGAGATTGGCGGTATGCTAGAAGGTATTATAAAAGGAATACACAGTATTGAGGGCGTTATGTATGATACAAAACGTCATCTTCAGGCCGCGCAAAAACGACTGTGCGCACCGATTAGAGAAGCTAAGGTACTTACGAAGGTAAGAGAGGATTTGCCGGCTGTACTAAGAGATTTTGGAGAGGTTCAGGAAATATGCACTAACTCTCCTCGATATATCTTAAGGCTATCTATTTTGTTACATAAGCCAATAGTGCTAAAATACAGAACGACTCTAGGTGGCAAGAAGCGTACTGTACAAGTAGATCTCGGTAAGTTCTATCTACATATAGGATTTTCCAGAGATCCTGGCCGATCTTCGTCGCAAGTAACAGCGGCGGCTGCCACACCAAAATACGCCAGCGGAAGACATAGAGGATTTTACCATCCCCACGTTTCTACTGATGGTCGTATATGTCTCGGTGATGCAGCTAGAATTATTAGAGATAAACTTAATAATGCTGAGTTATATGAAATTGTTGCAATATTAGATAGCCTATTGCGCACATATAACAAAGAGTCTCCTTATGTACAATTAGTACACTGGCATACTATTCAGTGTCCTGTTTGCAAGGAGCTGGTTGATAGAAAACAAACCAGTAAATGCAGCTACTGTCACAGCCCTATGTGTAAGTCATGCGCAGAAGAGAGCACATGTAGCGTATGCGGCAAAACTATTTGCCCAGACCATCGAGGAAGCAGGTATGCGGTAAAGTGTGAAATCTGCGGGAAAATATTCTGTGGAAGACACTATATGTCTTCCAAAAAGCATGAGTGTGCTAAGCAAATTGAAGAGACTAGATCAAAAAGAGTGGCTAAAATATGTGATTTGATTATGAGCTTGGATAAACCAATAGAAAATGAAGAAGTTATATCAAATATTTCTATGCCAGAGACAGAGGCACAGACATCGACCGTTCAAAGAAGGACTGGATTTCTAGATGAATAGAAGTCCTGGCTCTATCAGGCTATAACCCAAAGAAAAGGAGGAAAAAATGCCTGAGATCCGTGTAAGCTTCATTAACAACGAAGGCGCTGGATTCGCCGGCGAAAAGGTAGTTGAGGAGGGCACCACAGCATCCCAGCTGTTCTTCCGGGAGATGGGCGAGGGTGCCAGTCCTGCTGACTACCTCATCCGTGTTAATCGCCAGGAGGTAACTGCCAGCTATGCGCTGCAGCCTGGCGATCGGATGACCGTCACCCCTACGAAGGTTCAGGGAGCTTAGTCTCAAACAACAGGAGTGCTGACTGTTACGTGGCAGTCAGCACTCCAAAAATTGTATTTGTACGAATCCAGTTACCAGGAGGATTCCGATGCTAACCATTCCTAACGATGGGCTCACCTACAATAAGATTAAGCATCTCGAGCGTTTCATCCAAATATTTCCTTCTTCTTCCAAAAAAGCAGTTGTCTCACGAATAAAAGATCAGATCGAGCTTGGTGCTTGGTTTACCGAAACGCCAATTGATTCTATTTCTGCAAGTATTGGAGAGGATCTTATAGAATTAGCAAAGACAAAGAGAGTGTTTCTTGCCCACCATCAAAACGTCTATAGTATATACAAAGACGACTTCATTCTCGTTGGACCGACACGTCGTATTGTTTTTGACGGCATAGACTTTGGTCCATTCTACTTGGGAATAGGTCCCTTTAGAATTGACAAAAGCTTTCTGGGAGTTCATGCATATCCTATTACCCCATACTTCTCGAATGGCTCTGGATATTTTCATCCACACGTTGATCCGGCAGGAATAGTATGTACAGGACGTGGCACGAATGCATTAAGAAGCGCGGCAAATAGAAATGATGTGTTTAGTATGGTGGATATTCTGGAAAGCATACTTCGATCGTATGAAGCTACTGAAGCATACATACATGTACACTTATGGGACGGGGCTACTTGTTGCGACTGTGGAGACATTATTCCCGCCGAAGATGTTATATATTGCGATCGGTGTGGTGATGAGCTATGTGAAGGTTGCGTAATATACGAAAGTGATGATTGTAGCGAACAGTCATCGTGTTACTATAACGAACGACCATTGTGTCATTACTGTTCTAGTCAAAAATAACAGGAGGATCCTTATGGGCAAGAAGAAGAAAAAGAAGAAGAAGGAAAAGTTGGGATTTATTGCCAAAGTTGATAACAGACCACAGACAAAAGAGTCTTGGAAAATACAAACTCCGACAGTTTCGAGTAAGATATCAGTCTCACACAACCCCGAGCTACGGCTTTCCCCGTATGTATGGGCTAAATTGACATACTTGCGCGATCTAGGCGACACAGAAGTCGGCGCATTCGGCATCTCCAGATCTGATGATCCTCTGGCTGTAATTGATCTGTTTACGGTCAAGCAAAAGACCACGGCTGCAACAGTTGAATTCGACGACATTGGTATTGCCGACTTCTTCGAAGACCAGGTAGATGCTGGTCGAAAACCAGATGAATTTGGAAGGATCTGGTTTCACACGCATCCTGGTATGAGTGCCAATCCAAGCGGTACTGACGAGAAAACGTTTAGAGAGAAGTTCGGAAAATGCGATTGGTCAGTCATGGCAATTCTTGGCAAAGGTGGGGAGATGACTGCAAGATTGCAATATGGTACCGGAATAAAAGCCCAATTCGATCTTAAGGTTAAAATTGATTGGAGCTTACCCTTCGCGGCCAGTGATCATGCTGCCTGGAAAGCAGAGTATGACAAGAATATTGAGAAGCGGGAAATATTTCTGACTACGCATAATACTTATTCCAAGCACGGCTATATGAATATGCCAAAGGGAATACCCGACTGGCATTCTACCAAACCCTATGGCCCTTTATATGGCACTAGAAAGTTCCCTCCGTCGACACAATTTGACGAGGCTGTAGACTACGATCTATATAGCTGGGCTAGTAATTTTGCAGAAGAAGAGGAAGAAGAGTTGGCGAATGACGAAATGCCAGAATTCTTCTGGTCTCTGAGAGACGAGTTGGAAGATGAACCGATTGAGGAAAGGCTTATCCTGCTTCAGCAGCTGGACATCCAGGAAAACGAAATAGATGATTATGTATGCTACTATGATAGAGATGAGCGTTTGGTAGCCGTGTCGCGGGATCAAGTAGACGAAAACCAGATTGTTGTCTTTGAAGAGGAGAAAGAAAATGCCTGAAATTGATACCGAGGTACGGTATAGCCGGCAAAAGGACCTGGTTCCTCTAGAAACACTGCAAGATAAGACTGTCACGGTAATCGGAGTCGGTGCGATTGGTCGACAAGTAGCCATACAGTTAGCGGCTATGGGCGTGCCTAAGATTCAGCTCATTGATTTTGACACAGTCGAAACCGGTAACCTGGCTGCTCAAGGATTCTTTGAAAGCGATCTCGGCAAACCTAAAGTAGAGGCAGTAGCAGAGCTTCTTAAGTCTATTAATAGCGAGGTAGAAATAGAAGTTGTCAATGATCGCTTTCGACGGAGAATGAACACTGGTGAGATTATTTTCTGCTGTGTAGATGATATGGATATTCGAGATCTAATCTTCACTGCGACACAGAATACAGCAGTACTCTTTATCGACGGCCGCATGTCGGCAGAAGTATTAAGAGTGCTAAGTGTATTTAATCTTGACAGCCAAAACCACTACAGGACTACGTTATTCTCATCTGAAGACGCCTATCGCGGATCATGCACAGCAAAGACAACTATCTACAGTAGTAACGTAGCTGCCGGCATAATGACGGGAACAATGGCAAAGTGGCTTAGAGAACTGCCAATCGACAAGGATGTACAGTATAACTTGCTTACAAATGAAATCTCTGTGGAGTAATTAGCATGATAGGAGTAATACTGGCAGGAGGGAAAGGCGACCGAATGTCCACAAGTATGGGCGACGATAAGTGTATTAAGCCGCTTGTAGGGATAGCCGGAAAGCCAATGCTTGGTCACATAATAGAACGTCTTTCAGAATATTTACCTCCCAATACTCCGATTATAGTAGTCACTGGATACGGCGCAGAAGAGGTTGAAAACTACGTAAACAGCATCCCGCTTGCAGATCGCCGTATAGTATGCGTTAAAAATGAAAACGGTACTGCAACGGCCCTAGGAGCGGCTTTAGAATATTGTAGAAACCTCTGTAATGACTCAACATTTTTCTGCCAGATGGGAGATCATATCTTTGATAGATCGATCCTAGAACAGCTACTGGGAGAAAACGGGTATATCGACAAAATAGATTATACAAATCCTGCCTGGATTCCGGCAATCTCCCCACTCACAGCATCGAAGAGGCAACTCCAAGAAGGACCATTCCTTCTCTCAACTCCACATCCTGAATACACCCTTCTAGAAATCGCAAATGATATCCTTAGTTTACATGATAGAGCATTACCTACATGGTTGCCCATATTTGTAGAAATAGGAGCTTTACTGGGAAAACTAGATATAACCCTGCAAATGCTAAGAAAAGGTGCAGTACGTGATTCTTATATGCTTGTAGATTTCTATAGACAAAATCTTACATACTATCCTTTCCGAATTGCATTAGTAAACGGCAGATTGGTGAATGTCAACACGAAGGAATATCTGACAGAAGCCAAAGCTCTATTGACATCAACACACATATATGATAATAATAAGTAAGGAGAAAACTAGATACATGAAAGGATGATAACAGTGCTTCGAAAACTGCTTTTATTTCTTCTGCTTGCGGCTGTATTGTCGTGCAACTGCGATCACCGTGCTCTCACAATCCACAAAGTCCAGCCTAATCCAATTATTAATGAATCCCCTTCTCTCTTACGTCCTGCTGTTCCACAACGGCTAGTAGAATACAACGTAGTTGTATATAATCTTAATAGAGCCAATTGCGGAGGAACAGTTGTGAGTGCAAGCAGTTCAGGGATCTTTGTTCTTACAGCTGCACATTGCGTAATAAATCGTCAAGACCAGACAATTATGCCATATGGATTTATTTCGTTCAACGGAGACGACAAGTATAGAGTCACTGCGATTGCAGTAAGCAGAAAGAACGACCTAGCCCTCCTTATGACCACAGATACTACTCCACTAAAGCTAGTAGCTCCACTAGCCTCATCTCCACCAAAGGTTGGAGACTTTGTATGGATCATAGGATATGGTGCTAGAGTGGAAGATATTATATCTCATGGTACAGTAGCAAAGGAAAACGTAGCAAGTTACCATAATACAGAGACAAGATGGTTATTGGTTAATGGCAGCATCTACTATGGTAACAGTGGTGGAGGAGTATTTAATAGCAAAGGCGAACTCGTAGGCGTTATTGTAGAGAATGGACCACAACACCCAGTCTGGGGACTATGGGCATCCGCTGTTCATCTCGATACAGTACGCCAATTCCTAGATCACTATTTACCATAGGAGAATACCGAGTGAGCGGGCGTTTTATAATTATCAACAAGAAGACATTTCCTCTGCCAGGTACACGTGGAAGATTCACGCACCTAGCAACAATCCAATATGGAATACGCGAGTTCATGTATTTTAAGGATAAATTGGAACACCGCGTATATATTGAAGAAATAACAGGCGGACATCTCGAGAGAATAGAAGACGACAGCCTATGGAATTCCTTAAAAGAATTTCTTGACGAGAAGGGACTAACGCAAGTATGCTAGAAACGCTTTCATTGCTGAAATTCGTTCTGATCACACAGATTATCTTAACGGTCATAGCGGCATGGTGTGAATACTCACTAGATCTATTTAGAGATACGAAGCTAGGATTTTTCAGAACGTACTGGCGTTCTATCTTCTGCCTCGTGCTCTTTTTTATAGATCTGGTAATGTATAGCGTTGTAAAAGGCATTCAGACGATTTCATAAGGAGCAAGATTGCATGATATTTAAGCCATTCCCGATATCCAAAGGGTGGGGTAAGGAGCTTTGGATAACTAATCATGATAAGTACTGCGGAAAGATATTATGTCTTAACAAAGACAGCAAATGTAGCCTACATTTTCACGTCAAGAAACACGAGACATTCTGTGTTATTAAAGGTAAAGTAGAAATGATTATTGTAGAAGACGCTAAAAGGTATAAATTCATTATGAAACCATACGACTCAATCGAAATTCCCCCCGGAAGAGTTCATCAGTTTATAGGACTAGAGGATTCAGAGATTATGGAAATTAGCACAACACATAGAGACGATGACTCCTACCGTGTGGAACCAGGTGATTCGCAGCTTCAAGCGAGGAAATAATGAAAGGATCTTTTATTGTTATAGGCGATATAATGATCGACGAGACATGGCTATGCGAGTGCGACAGACTTAGCCCAGAAGCTCCTATTCCGGTAGCTAGCTTGATTGAAAAGGAAGAGCGTCTGGGTGGAGCTGGTAATGCGGCTGCCAACTTGCGGGCTCTTGATGGAAATGACAAGACACCTATCATTCTTTATGGGCACCTACCCCGACAATACAAAGAATTTACCGATAAACTCGATATTCAACTGCCAATCCTACCCAACACCAACAACGCTAGTGCCAACATCAAGCTCCGCATAACAGACACAAGAACCGGATATCAGATTGTCCGAGTTGACAATGAGCAGCTTCTGGACAAGGCCACGCTGTCTCCAAATGAAAATACCGAAACTGCTATTGTGCAAAGTATTACAGATGCTAGTAAAAAGGGCCCAGTAACAGTTATTATAAGTGACTATGGCAAAGGATACATCACACCGCGCCTTATGAGAAGAGTTATGTCGTGTTACGACGAAATGACGTATATTATTGTAGATACGCGTAGAGAAGATATATCCATGTTCCAGGGAGTCGATTGGATTACTCCAAACGAGCACGAATATGCCAGAATGTGCAAAGAGCTAGGGCTACTGCCTAACTTTCATCCCGAAAATCTACATACCTTCCTAGAAGTTGCTGAGATTCATGGCATAATTCTGACAAGAGGACATCGAGGTATGATATGCCAGGCAGATAACTGGCGTGCTGTCCTTCCAGCTACCAATGCCAAGGCAATAGACGTAACTGGGGCTGGAGATACAGTAACCGCAACACTTGCTTATATGCTCATGAAATATGAAAAGATGCACTACAATACAATGGTAAGAGCCGCTAATGTAGCTGCTGGGATGGTATGTGAAATACAAGGTACTGCTACATCACCTTGCTCAGCCGAGGAGCTATTATATAAAGTAACACAAGAGGATAAATTCTAATGGGAATAGTGCGTAAGCAGAGAAGAAAACCTGGCTTGACTATTACAGTAGCCAAGTTGCGAGTTCTCATTACAGAATTTCTCACTCAGCACGAAGCAGATATGGCAGCTGACTATAAGCCAGAAAGCGAGGAATGGCGTCAACTGCTAGCTGATGCTCTAGCTACGTATATTGTTACTCAAACAAAGAAGTAAGCTTAATGACTGGAAATATTCTTCGGCAGTGTATTAGGATTGCCAGGAGCAAAGACCTTCCGTCTCATCCTTCCTGGAAAGGCAAATCTATTCATTATACCTTCGTTGTCCAAAACAATAAAATACTAGAGATAGGTGTCAATAGACCCGCATCTCCTCCACGTCAGTACGGGTATCCTAGCTATGCTGGGATACACAGTGAAATAGATGCGTGGAAAAAGGCCAGAGGACTATTGATAGATAACAAGAGCTGGGAAATTGTAAATATACGGCTGCTTAGGATTGGGAAAAGACTTGCAGACGCAGCGCCCTGTAATCATTGCTATGAATTTCTAATAGCAAGAGGATGCAAGAACTTCTATTTTTCTACCAGCTCTGGCAAGATAGCCAAAATAGTGACTAAATAGGAGGCCAGAATGGTTAGATGGCTTGGACAAAGGGATAGTTTTCGATGTGGTCCAATTGCTGTTCTTAATATTATGAAGTGGGCTGGCATAAAAACATTTCTCGGCCGACGTGTAACAGAGAAATTAGCCAAGGGCCTACTAACCACACTAACAAAGACAGACCTAGAAGGAACCTGGGCTAAAGATCTTGTAGAGGTCGTCAGGAATATTCCTGGCATACATATCTCCAATGGGAAACGCCCAACAAGAAGATACATAAAGAAGCAGTTAGACAAGGGAAAAATCGTGCTTTTAGATGCACCGTGGTTTGACAAGAAAACAAGAAAACATGTTCCGCATTTTTCTCTTATCGTAGACAAAACACCATCAGGAGCTTATTATAAAGTAGTTAATCACTATGACGGCGTTAGTAGCTGCTGGATCCCCGCAAAAGATTTAGCTAATCTTTTAAGAAAAAAGGATGCAACTATCTACATAGTGTCTAAAGACAAAGATGAGGATGACGAATGAAATTTTCCCTTGAAGACTACACTTCATACGTAGTAATAAGCGGCAGTCATTCCTATGGAACAGCAACTACCGATAGTGACGTCGATATCAGAGGATGGTATATTCCGCCAAAAAAGCTTTTTCTTAGCAGAAGCCTGGATTTCTACACCATCAATCAGACATATGATAAAGCAGATAACTTTCCCTGGATTAACCAATTAAAACGACGTGTAATACAGAATCCTATCATTGATGTCAGCCTCTACGATTTTCATAAATTCATTAACCTAGCCACCAAGTGTAATCCCAATATAGTAGAGCTACTGTTTGTAGACAAAGAAGATATTCTCTATATGGACGATCTTGCTAAACTACTTAGACGTAATAGAAAGCTCTTTCTGACTACTAGAGCTGTCCATACTTTCTCTGGCTACGCACATAGCCAACTAAAGAGAATTAGAACTCATAGATCCTGGATACTTCATCCACCTTCTCATAAACCGACTAGGGAAGAATTCGGATTACCGAACTATAGCCTTATACCAGAGGATCAGCGTCAGGCTGCTAACAAATTAATCGACGAGATGGCCAGATTATGGCTACTAGAGAAGGTAGATATAGACAAGGAGATTATAGAAAGGCTCAGGGAAGATCTTGTACAAATTGTTGCATATATTTTACACGATCGTGGTATAACAAAGGCCATAGATGAAGAGAAAGTAATGGAAATTGTTAGATGGGCAGCGGCTAAAGGATACGATATGAGCGATTCGTATACCGCTGTTCTCCAACAAGAAAAGAAGTATAGGGCTGCACTAAATCACTGGAAACAATACCAAACATGGAAGGCCAACAGAAATCCTGTGCGTGCAGAATTGGAACGTAAATATGGTTATGATACTAAGCATGCTATGCATCTGATAAGGCTGCTACTGCAGGCCCAGGAAATATTAAGCTCCGGGACCCTCACGCTAAAGGATCCAGAAAGAGCCAGATTCCTCCAGAAGATAAGAGGTGGTAAAATGTCGTACGATGAGCTAGTTATGCTAGCAGATAACCTTGATTCGCAGCTAATTAAACGCTATAAGGAAAAGGATTATGTCGTCCCACATAGCCCGGATTTAGAGAAAATAAGTACTCTAACAGCCGAAATAACCGAGGCAGCTTTTCAGCTGCAGAAACGAGGAGAAACATGAGCGGATGGATGTACAGGCTAGGTAAAAGAGTAGAGAATGGCTATGTAATATATGAAGTAATTGAGGCATATTACAATGACGACCACAAGATTTGGGGAGTCACCACAAGTCCTGTTAGCTTACAAGTGTGCTATGCAAATGATGATAACGAAGCAAAGGAATCATTCGCTAAAATGCTGGAGCGTATAAGAAAAGATCTAGAGATGGATATAATCGATTTAGATAAAATCAGGCTCGCAGAATCACCATTTTCAACCCCAACTGAAAACCCTAAAAAGGAGGAAGACCATGTGTGAGAGTAACGAGCAAAATAGGCTAGAAAGTGCTGTTGCAGAAGCCCTAGACTCCCTAAAAGCAGCCAACCCGGCAGCAGCCAGAGCCATCGAGGTGGCAATCATTTGGTCTGAGGCTTCCATGTACGGATTGGCTGGCGAGCTTGACACGGACCTGCTTATTGAAGCTATCGAAGAGATCGATGCGGTACCTGCCGAAGACATTCCGGTAGACGATCTATGTGCCGATGATGAACTTGGAGGCTTCGATGATGAGGACGAGGCTCAGCCCGAGCCCTCACTGCTAGAGCGCGAGCTAGATATTCCCTCTGATGCCAGTCCGTTAACTGTTGCAGCCGCCATCATCAAGAAAGCAGGATCTGACGAATTGCAACAGAGCCGGCTTATCGGCCTAGCTGTAAGCGAAGGATACAACAGGGCTCAGCTAACCAATCTTGTCGAAGGTCTCTGCTAACCGAAAGAGAAAAGTTACTGTGATCGGAATCAGCTCCGATCACAAAAAAAGAACAGTAGAACAAGGAGAATATTATGCCTCATATTCCCACGCTCAACTGCTATCGAATGCATCTCAGGACTACCAACGCTACCAAAACTGTATCCAATATTAACACAATAACTCACCCCGTCTATATAACAGTAGATGACGGTATTGTGTATTGCCATGCCACAAGCATGGCTGCAGTCGCAAGGGTATTTCCGAGAGCCGAATGTATTACGCTGGTGGGACCAGCAGTAAATCTCTCTGATGTAGAGGCAGTTTTGAAGTAGAAAAAAAAGGAGGTTTCGATGGCATTCTTCGGTGTTACAGTTGAGACAATTGCCACCGTAAAGCCAGTAGAAAACTCAGATAGGTTAGATGTATGCACTCTGGAGGGAATGGGTTTCGAGTTTGTAGTTGGACGAGACCAATGGAAGCCTGGAGATAAATGCCTTTATTTTCCGATAGATAGCCTAATCCCCGAAGATGTGCAAGAGAAACTAGGAGTTAAGGGGTATCTCTCTGGCCCGAAGAAGAACAGAGTCAAAACCATCAGATTACGCGGACAGGTCTCTCAAGGCCTTGTGGGGCCATTGGACATCCTAGACACCCTAGACCCCTCGGAAGTTGAAGCAATGCCCTCAGAGGAGCTTACAGCGCTTCTGAGAGTAGAAAAATATGAGCCGCCGGAACGCATCAGCGGACTCGGCGGAGGTAGGTCGGTACGAATGGCCACTCTTCCACCTGGCCAGACTGTCTACGATATTGAAGGAGCTCAGAGATATAAAAGTGCCCTAGATAGACTACTAGAAATTCCTGTGCTTATCACAGAGAAGCTAGAAGGAAGCAACTGGAGTGCTACCAGATTCCTGCAGGATGGAGAATGGAAAACCAGCATTAACACACGAAGACATGCCATTATCCCTAAGGATGATGAAGAAGAGCATCCATTCATAAAAGCATATACAGAGCAAGGATTTGAGAGTATTCTGGAAGCCGTTCAGGCGAAATACCCAGAAGCCAGTATGATAGTGTTATACGGAGAGTTTTGTGGTCCTGGAGTGCAGAAGAATATTTATGATCTTCAAAGTCACAAAGTATATCTATTTGATATAAAAGTCGATAACAGATTCCTTGATGTGGAAGATTTTCTCTGTTTGAAAGGAACTGCTGATATTGTTCCAATTATATCGAAGGGAGATACTCTCAGTAAAGTACTCGAAAGTTACATACAACAAGGAGATCAACCAATTGATGCCCTAAAGAAAGCATCTACTGGTAAGAGTATCTTAAAAATGGACGCTTTGCGAGAAGGTATAGTAATCCGCCCACTGATAGAAGAGTATAGTCCTGCTTTGCATGGAAGACTGATCATAAAACAGAGAAGTCCCGAATATCTGGCAAAATCAAAGCTTTAGGAGATACCATGATAATATTCCTCGACTTCGATGGAGTAATAGTAACAGAGAGATCAAACTGTGGCCTATTTGGTCTTCCTACTAATTTTGATCCAGAAGCCATAGATGCTCTTAATATGCTCATTAAGCAAACTAATGCAGACATTGTCATCTCTTCTACATGGAGACATCTATTTACATTTGAAGAGCTGAAGACAATGCTACAAGACGCTGGAGTGCGAGGAAAAGTTATTGGAATAACTCCAAAGACGGAGTCACCATTCGATTATACACGAGGCGAAAAGATTTCTATGTGGCTTCAGGACAATGGAAATCCAACTGATTTCATTATTATAGACGACTTTGTGAAAGACATTAGAGAGTTATTCCCGGATGAGAATATCATCCATGTAAAAGATGGCTGGACAAAAGGCGGCCTGAAACTAGAGCATATCTATCCAATTCTAAATAGAGGAAATATCACATGATTTACTATTATGAGGTAGACGAAGCTCAGATGGGCAGAATTGCCTGGAAAACAGACCTAGATGCTAGCGAGGTTGTAGAAGCGCTGAAAACCTTGTATGTCGATAGACTTTTGTATATATACAGAATCATTCCAGATCACCGAGGATATGAAAGAAAGCTATTTCTCTATAAGCATTCTTAAGGAGACCATAATGAATGAAACCAAGTCCGAATCGCCTACCACTGTTATCAAGCTCGATACAAACGATGCTGCACTTGTGTTCCGTGGAGATGGATCATTTTTACTTTACCTACCGGATTCAGATCTCGACGAAGAAGCGTCAGGGGCAATGATCCTTGCGGCTTCGATAGCTGCGGCCCTTGGAGACGAGAAGACAGTAGAAAGGCTCCTAAACGACTTCGCAACTAAAATGGACGACGAGTAATGCCATCCTTCAAAAGGGAGATGCCAGCATCAGCAGGTCTCGAGATTGCCACTGAACTCATACAAGATCTCGAACAATTTGGCGCAACGAATATATCTCTTGCTGGATCTCTTAGAAGAAAATGCCCTGTGATACATGACATAGACATAGTCTGTATAGGCGACTCTCTATTGGTTAATAAGCTATCAGTAGATATTGTACGTCTTAACAGATCAATGGCCGGTATCATTTATAAAGATATCCAGGCAGACATTTTCTTCGCAAAGCCAGAAGGCTATGGCGCTGCGCTATTATACCTAACTGGTAGCAAGAATTATAATATACGAATGCGCAGACATGCGAGAATTATGGGATATAAACTAAACCAGTATGGACTATTCTCTTTGAGCGGCAAGCGTGTTGCCGGTAAGACAGAAGAGGAGATCTATAAGGTGCTGAAACTATCATATGTCCAGCCTTCAGACAGGAGTATTTAATGGTCAGCAGGCGCACAAGAACCACTAAGCGAATCACAATGCCCAGATTCAAGCAGGCGCTTATTGCGTATGTAAAAAATAATAAGAAGAGAATTAATGATGGATTTACTCCGAAGCTATCTGATAAGCAACTCCAACGAGCAGAGATAGCCAGCAATTGGAAACTAGTAGATACATACGCAGCTCCGTATGGTTACGAAATTATCTATGAATTCCACTGCAAGCCATTTGGCGATCGCCTAGTTGGATATATTTATACGAATGTAGATAAGACATCCATCGAAAACACCATAGTTCAGGGAGAGAAATAATGGCTTCTACTTCAGAGTCAAGGAGCGAGTTTCTATCACGCGATGCTCCTCAGCCGCTGCTAAACGCTGCCATAGTATGGTGTAAAGAGCTCGTAGATATCGAAAATGCTATTATCGCCGGCGGGTTTGTGAGAGCCTTTTATGCTGGCGAGACTCCTAAAGATATGGATCTATATTTCCGATCATCAACAGATGCCGAAGATGCTACCGATATACTGGAGCAAGCAGGGTGGGAGAAAGTGTTTGCTAGTACCACTGCTGCTACATATAAGAAAGATGACAAGCTTGTCCAGGTAGTAACGTATTTAGCCGGCGAGCCGGAAGAAATCATAGAAAAATTCGACTTTACAGTGTGTGCGGCATGCCTAACGTTAAACTTCGACGATCAGACAGAGACAACCCAAGAGATAGCAGACGCTCTCACTGAAATGCGCGTTACGGGTAAAGTTCTGCACCACAAAGCTTTCTTCGAACACCTCGCTGGCAGAGTCCTAGTGTTTATAGGATCGGAACTGCCGTTGTCCAGTCTAAAAAGAATGGTTAAGTATATTAAACGTGGCTATAATATTTGCGATGAAAATATTATTGCTATTAGCCAAGCCATTTCACACACTGTTGATTTTGAGGACGCTAGCTCCCTTGAGAGGCACACTTTGGGAATGGATCCAGACGGTAATCGTAGAATTAGGGTTATAGATTGATAAGGAGAAACTACTTAACAAAAACGATTAAAAAAAAGAATATTGGAGGAATGATGAGTATACCATATGAAGTCTATGTAGAAGCACGTAGTATCGATGCGTCCAAAATAGAAGCAATTACAGATGCGGCCAGTAAAGTATGGAGTGTAGATGAGACTGGGTTTCTACCGTCCAGGAGGGGTGTACCAAACTGTCTATATCTCGAGGGAGCAGACTACCTTCCGTTTGATGAAATAGAGACGGAGGATGAGTTGGCTCAGCATATCTGCGAAGCAATTTGGGAAGCCAATGAGGGCTTCTGCAAAGTTACTGTTACGTGTACTGATCTAAGTACTAACCCAACTGAGACATATTCTTTTACTAAAGACGACTTTGCTAATTATCGGAGGCAATAATGATTCTAAGATGCAACTGCGAACATAAATTCCAGGATGAACGGTATGGATGGCATATGCGTGTACATAATCCATGCTCTGAAAAGGGTCCAAAGAGCGGCCAGGCGTGTTGCACCGTTTGTGGTAAGTGTCGTTATATCAACAGTGCCACACACACAACGGCCAAAAAGAAGGCTCCTAAGAAAAAAGGACGCAAAGGCTAAAGAGAAAGTTATGACAAGAACATGCAATGAGTGCCCAGGGAGATTGCGATGACAAAGCCTGAGGCAAAAGGATCACCCAAAGACTGCTTTATTATATTCGGAAAAGCTCTATTTGGTGGTCTCATTGGAGTAGCATTTGTACTTTTCTTTTCAGTGCCGACCTGTGCAATAGTGTCCCTTGGCATAGAACATCCTAACTGGGATTTCTTCAAATTTCAATGTTTTTGGGCTGCAATAGGCTGGATGTTCGGTGGCGTATGCGGGTTTACCCAGGGCTTAGAAAAGAAAAGGAAGTGAGACAATGAGAAGAAAGATAAAGACTGTTCCAATGTCCGAGGCTGCCGAGGCCATAGCAGAGGCAGTTGAGGCTAAGCCAGGTGATGTCATCGAGATTATAATCCCGCAATTCACACGCACGCCAGACATGCCAGCACCAGCGTGTCCACCGGGTAGCAGCGTTGAGTGGAGTGACTTGAAGAAAATGACGGTCAAGCAACTAGCGGAGCTTGGCTGTGGAAACTGGGATGGTAGATTGATGCTGTTTCCTGGCGAGTGGTACCACCATATTCCTTCCGGATATGAAGTAGAAGGTATTTCTGGGAACAGGGAAGCATTTATTCCCGGCGCAACCGATGACGATATCAGGTTTGGGTGCTTGCCGTATGGTGTTCCTGCAGTTGATGGCAAAGTTGAAAAGGAATAGTGCTATGAAAAATCACGAGATACAGATGATGGTTGAAGCCTGTCAACTAACAGACGAGATACTCGATGCACAGCACCCAAGCGATTTGCACATACCAGGGGTGGTATACGATCCGAAGAATAGGTGTGCCTATATCGACACACCAGAAGGTCGAATGCGAGCGGCCGTGGGTGACTACATTGTCAGGAACCAAAACGGGGATCTCTACTTCTGCAAGTCCGATGAATTTGAGGCAATCTATGTAAGGATGGATAAACCGGCAAGGGAGCATGCCCATGAAAATCCTTGAATGGGCACGGGAACTGGCTGCGTTGGCAGATGCAGCACCAAAAGGACCATATAAAAGCGGCGGGAGTGTGGTTTGGCAAGAGGATGGAGATATTACTGTC